>JBPEXR010000497.1:0-8342 GCA_052031355.1 Paracoccaceae bacterium | reverse complement strand
CGGCCCGCGCCTCCGGGGTCTCCGGATCGGCGAAGGTCAGATCGTAGCTTAGCGTGGCGGCCTCGAAGCTCTGCGCGATCTGGCGCGGATCGCCGGCGGTCATCCGGGCCTCGCCCTCGATATCGGTGAAGGTCACCTGGCCGCTGGCGTCCTCCGGCGGCACGGGGGTGCCGTCGTAGACCAGCCCCTGCAGCGCGATGCTCATCTCGGCGCCGCTGTAGTCGTAGAACATCGTCTCAGCGTCGCCGCGCACCGTCATGTCGAGCCCGCGCTGGGTGATCAGCGCGCGCAGCTCCACCGGGCGTCCCTCTTCGTCGCGGGCGTCGAGGGTCACGGGCATCTCGCGGGCGAAATCGAAGGTCACCGCGCCGTCCGAGGTCTCGCGCAGGACCAGATCGCCCAGCGCGTAGCGCAGGCGCCCGCCCTCGTCGTCCAGCGGCAGGATCACCGACAGGTCGGTGACCGTCAGCCCCGTGCCCGAGGTCTGCTCGCCCGCCTCGACGCGGTAGCCCATGTCCTCGAAATAGGCGCGCAGGTCGTCCCAGACCTGGCGCGCGGTGACATCCGCGCCGGCCGGCGGCGCGGCCAGCAGGCATCCCAGCCCAATCGCGGCGGCGGTGCCGCCCCATGTCCTTGCCGTCATGCCATTCCCTCCATCGGTCTTCCTGCCTAGCATGGCGCGCGTCCGGGCGGCGTCAAGGCGGCAGGCCCGCGCTTCACGTTCTCGCGCGCAGGTGCGCGGCTCACATCCATGCGCGCAGGTGCGCGGCTCACACTCTCGCGCGCAGCCGCGCGGCCCGGCCCCCCGCGCCCGGCGGGCTGGACGGCCCCGCGCCGCCCGGCTACCACGGGGGCGGCAGCCGCGAAGGAGGAGACAGCCATGACGGACCTGACCGGGAAAGCGGTCCTGATCACCGGGGCCAGCAAGGGGATCGGCGCCGCCGCCGCCCGCGCCTTCGCCGCCGCCGGGGCGCGCGTGGCGCTCTGCGCGCGCAGCGAGGACGAGATCGGCCGCCTGGCCGGCGAGATCGGCCCCGACGCCATCGCCATCCCCTGCGACGTCGCGCGCTTCTGGGAGGTGGAGACCGCGGTCAACACCTGCGTGGAGAAGTTCGGCCGCATCGACGTGCTGGTGAACAACGCCGGCGTGGTCGAGCCCATCGCCCATCTCGCCGAGGCGGACCCCGAGGCCTGGGGCCACCTGATCGACATCAACCTGAAGGGCGTCTTCCACGGCATGCGCGCCGCGATGCCGGTGATGCTGGAACAGGGCGGCGGCACCATCCTGACCGTCAGCTCGGGCGCCGCGCATAACGCGGTCGAGGCCTGGTCGGCCTATTGCGCCTCCAAGGCCGGGGCGGCGATGCTCACCCGCTCGGCCCACCTGGAGGCCGGCGGCCGCGGGCTGCGCGTCATGGGTCTGTCGCCCGGCACCGTGGCCACCGACATGCAGCGCGAGATCAAGCGCAGCGGCATCAACCCGGTCAGCCAGCTGGACTGGGAGGTGCACATCCCCGCCGAATGGCCGGCGCAGGCGCTGGTCTGGATGTGCGGCCCCGAGGCGGACGCCTACCTGGGCGAGGAGCTGTCGCTGCGCGACGAGGCGCTGCGCGAGCGGATCGGGCTGACCCGGTGATCGAGCTGCAGAAGGACGGCGGCCTCTGGACGGTGACCCTGAACCGCCCGGAGAAGGCCAATTCGCTGACCCCAGAGATGCTGGAGCGCCTGTGCGAGATCGCCGAGGGCGCCGGCGAGGCGCGCGCCCTGGTGCTGACCGGGCGGGGCAAGGTCTTCTCCGCCGGGGCGGATATCGAGGCGGCGCGCGCCGGGCTGGCGACCTCCCCCCTCTGGGACCGGCTCTCGGGCGCCATCGCCCGGCTGGAGGGGCTGACCATCGCCGCGCTCAACGGCACGCTGGCGGGCGGGGCGATGGGCATGGCGCTGGCCTGCGATCTGCGCATCGCCGTGCCGGGGGCGAAGGTCTTCTACCCGGTGATGAAGCTGGGCTTTCTGCCGCAGCCGGCCGACCCGGGGCGGCTGGTCGCCCTCGTCGGTCCGGCCCGCGCCAAGCTGCTGCTCATGGGCGGCGCGAAGCTGGAGGCCGAGGAGGCGCTGCGCTTCGGCCTCATCGACCGCATCGTGCCCGCGGAGGCGCTGATGGAGGAGGCGCGCGCGCTGGCCGCCGACACCCTGGCCGCCCCGGCGCATATCGCCGCCGGCATCAAGGCCATGTGCCGCGGCGCCGACGCATCGGGCGGTTGACCTGCCCCCGCGAATTCTTAGGTTGCGCGCAGGATCATCCACGAAAGGACCCCGCCATGGCCCAGCGCCTGCACCTTGTCTTCGGGGGCGAGCTCGTCGACCCGTCGAAGAACGTCTTCAAGAACGTCGACGAGATCCACATCGTCGGCATGTATCCGGACTACGAAAAGGCCTACAACGCCTGGAAGGCCGAGGCGCAGCGGACCGTGGACAACGCGCACATGCGCTATTTCATCGCCCATCTGCACCGCCTGCGGGACGAGGAGACCGCCGCCTCCCCGACCGAGGAACTGGACGTCTGAAACGCTCGCTCTCGCTTGCGGCCTACCTTGCGGTGGCGCGGCGCAGCCCGCCGCGCCCCTTCGAGGCGCCGCCGCGCCCCGCCGGGCGGCTGCTCTGGGCGCATCTGCCCCAGGCGGGACGCTTCGGCCCGGTGCGGCACATCTGGCAGCGCCTGCGCGAGACCTTCCCGGCGCTGCAGCTTCTGGTCACCACGCCCGAACCCGCGCCGCCCCCGCCCGAGGTCGAGGGGCGGGACGATGTCCACTGGCAGACCGCCCCCGGCGAACACCCGGCCGAGGCGGAGGCCTTTCTCGCCCATTGGCGCCCCTCGGCGGGGCTGTGGCTGGGCGGCATCCTGCGCCCGGCGCTGATCCACGCCGCGGCCGAGGCGGCCGTGCCCATGCACCTGGCCGAGGCCCGCGCCGACATGCTGGAAGGCTGGCGCTGGTACCCCGATCTGACCCGCGCGACGCTGGAGCGGTTCGATGCCGTCATGGCGCGCGACCCCGAGGCGCTGCGCCGCTTGCGCCGCTTGGGCCTGCCGGAGGCGCGGCTGACCCTCTCGGGCAGCCTGCAGGAGGCCGGCGTGCCCCTGCCCGGCGACGAGGACGCGCTGGAGCGGACCGCCGCGCATCTTGCCGGGCGCCCGCTGTGGCTGGCCGCCCGCCTGCCGGAGCCGGAGCTGCCGATGGTGCTGCAGGCCCAGCGCGCCGCTTGCCGGCTGGCCCATCGCCTGCTGCTGATCCTGACGCCGGCCCATGCGGACGAGGGCGCCGACTACCTGCGCCGCGTCGCCGCCGGCGGGCTGCGCGCCGTCAGCCACGAATCGGGCGATCTGCCGGATGAGCATACGCAGGTGCTGGTCGCCGCCAGCCCGGAAGAAATGGGGTTCTGGTACCGCCTCGCGCCGCTGACCCTGGCGGGGGGCACCCTGCTGCCGCCGCGCCCCGGGCGCGACCGGCCGACCGACCCCTTCGAGGCCGCCTCGCTGGGCTCGGCGCTGCTGCACGGCCCGCACCTGGGCCCCTCGCTGCCCGCCTATGCCCGCCTCGCCGCCGCCGGCGCCGCCCGCCAGGTCCAGGGCGCCGAGGAGCTGAGCCAGGCCGTCACACAGCTGATCCAGCCCGACCAGGCCGCCGAGATGGCCCACGCGGCGTGGGAGGCGGCCTCGCAGGGCGCCGAAGTGACCGATGAGCTGATCGAGATGCTTCTCGACCGGCTGGAGCTTTCGGGGGGGACGGAGTGATGCGCGCGCCGCTGTTCTGGACCCGCCCGCCGCAATCGCCGGGATGGCAGGCGCGGCTGCTGGCGCCGCTCGGGCGGCTCTATGCCGCCGCAACCGCGCGGCGCGTGGCGCAGGGCGGCGGGGTCCGGCCCGGCGTGCCGGTGATCTGCGTCGGCAACCTCGACGCGGGCGGCACCGGCAAGACCCCGACGGTGATCGCGCTGGTTCAGCGGCTGCAGGCGCGCGGGCTGCGCGTCCACGTGGTCAGCCGTGGCTACGGCGGCCGCCTTGCCGGCCCGGTGGAGGTGACCCCGCCGCGCCACGATGCCGCCGACGTGGGCGACGAGCCGCTGCTGCTGTCGGCCTTCGCGCCCACCTGGGTCGCGCGCGACCGCGCCGAGGGGGCTCGCGCGGCGGTGGCGGCGGGCGCCGAGGCGATCGTGCTGGACGACGGCATGCAGAACCCCGCGCTGGTCAAGGACCTGACGCTGGTGGTGGTGGATGCGCACCGCGGCTGGGGCAACGGCCGCTGCCTGCCCGCCGGCCCGCTGCGGGAGCCGGTCCCGGCCGGGCTGGCGCGGGCCGACGCGGTCCTCAGCATCGGCCCGCCCGCGGCGCAGGCCCGGTTCGACAGCGCCTGGCACCCGGCGGTGCGACACGCCGGCCTGCCCCGGCTGCAGGGCGCGCTGGCGCCGCTGCAAACCGGCATGGACTGGGCGGCCACCCCCGTCATCGCCTTCGCCGGGATCGCCCATCCGCAGAAGTTCTTCGACACGCTCGCCGGCCTCGGCGCGCGGGTCATCCGGGCCGAGGCGCTGCAGGATCACCAGCCCCTGACCCCGGGCCTGATGGGCCGCCTGCACCGCGAGGCGAAAGCCCAGGGCGCGCAGCTGGTCACCACGGAGAAGGACGCGGTGCGCCTGCCCAAGGAATACCGCCAGGGCGTGCTGACCCTGCCGGTGCGGCTGGAGGTGGCTGATTGGTCGGCCCTCGACGCGCGGTTCGAGACACTCTTCGGCCCGGCCCGGCCGGCCTGAGAAGGGGGGCGGGCAATCCTTGAGAGCGCACCGCCCCTGGCGCTGTTATGGCTGGAAACAGTGTGGCGTCTGCGGTGTGGAACCGGTTGCGTCGTGAAGTGGCTCGGGGCGCTCAGTCTGAAACCGATACCACCGTCGGCGCCTGGAGCAGCTTCGGCTCTCACCTCGAAGCAGGCAGCCGCCAGAAGCGCGCGGCTTTCCGGCGCAGCTGAAGGCGCAAGAGGCCAGACGGGCCGAACCCGGCCGCCCGCCCTCAGCCCTCGGCCTTCTCCTTCCGCCCCGACGCGGGCACCAGCCGCGCCTGGTCCTGGCCCAACGCCGGCGAGGGGCGCTTCAGCGACAGCTCCGCCCCGGAGAAGCGGAAGGGCGCGCGCACGCCCGGCACGCCGTCGAGGTCCACCCGCATTCCGCGCGCCTTGACGTGCGGGTCGTCGAAAACCTCGGCCATGTCGTTGATCGGGCCGGCGGGGATGCCCTCGGCCTCGCAGGCCTCCAGCAGTCCGGCCTTGCTGAACTGCCGCGTCGCCGCCATCAGCCGGGCGATCATCGCCTCGCGGTTGGCCACGCGGTCGGCGTTGGTGCGGAACTCCGGCGCCTCGGCCATCTCCGCAAGGCCCAGCACGCGGCACAGGCGCTGGTACTGCGCGTCGTTGCCGGTGGCGATGATGATATGCCCGTCGGCGCATTCGAAGACCTGGTAGGGCGTCAGGTTCGGGTGGTAGTTCCCGGTGCGCTGCGGCGGCGTGCCGGTGGCGAGGTAGTTCATCGCCTGGTTCGCGGTGACCGAGACCGCCACGTCCAGCAGCGCCATGTCGATGTGCTGCCCCTCGCCGGTGCGGCTGCGCTGGTGCAGCGCGGCCAGGATGGCAGTGGTGGCATAGACCCCGGTGAAGATGTCGGTGATCGCCACGCCCGCGCGCTGCGGCGCGCCGTCGGGCTCGCCCGTGATCGACATGAGGCCCGACATGCCCTGGATGATGTAATCGTAGCCCGCCCGGTGGGCGTAGGGCCCCTCCTGCCCGAAACCGGTGATCGAGCAGTAGATCAGCCCGGGGTTCACCGCCCGCAGGCTTTCGTAGTCGAGGCCGTATTTCGCCAGCCCGCCCAGCTTGAAATTCTCGATCAGGATGTCGGCATCCGCGACGAGGTCGCGCACCTGCGCCTGGCCCTCGGCGGTGCGGAAATCCACCGTGACGCTGGCCTTGCCGCGGTTGCACGAATGGAAATAGGCGGCGCTGCGGTCGCCGTCCCGCTCGATGAAGGGCGGGCCCCATTGGCGGGTGTCGTCCCCGGCGGGGCTTTCGACCTTGATCACCTCGGCCCCGAGGTCGGCAAGCGTCTGGCCGGCCCAGGGGCCGGCCAGGATGCGCGCCAGTTCGACGACTTTCAGACCTTCGAGCGGTGCACTCATTCTTCGCCCAGCTCGGCGTCGATCAGCTCTGCCATCGCCTCATAGGACATGTTGCGATGCATCTCGCCGTTGATCACGAAGGAGGGCGTCGCCTCGATCCCGTGCTCCTCGGCGTTCTGCTGGTACCAGCCGACCAGGGCGCGCAGCTTGTCGGCATCCTGCAGGCAGGATTCGATCTTCTCGGACTGCATCCCCGACAGGCGGCCGATCTTGCGCAGCTCCTCGACGATTTCCAGCTCCGAGCCGGCGCGCGCCCAGTCCTTCTGGCTCTTGAACATCAGGTCGGTGATGCCGAAGAACTTCTCCTCGCCGCCGCAGCGCGCGATGGCCGAGGCCCAGAGGCCGAACTTGTCGAAATAGACCTCGCGGAAGATGAACTTCACCTTGCCGGTGTCGATGTAATCTTCCTTCAGCTGCTTGTAGGGGCCGGTGTGGAAGCTGGCGCAATGCGGGCAGGTGAAGGAGGCGTATTCGATGATCTCCACCGGCGCGTCCTCGGCGCCGAGGGTCATCTCGGCGATCCCGGTCGAGCCGTCCTCCGCGGCCGCGTCCGTGTCGGCGCTCTCGGTTTCGGCCGCGGTTTCTTCCTCCGTCGCGGTCTCGGCGGCGGCGCCGCTGTCCTGCGCGTTCGCGGCGAAGGGCAGCGCGGTCTCGGGCGCGCGCGGGCCGTTATCCGCGCCCAGCAGCCAGGCGCCCCCGAGGGCAAGGGCCAGGGCCGAGGCGGCAAGCGGAATCGTGCGGTTCATGAAGATACCTTTCGATGGGCCGCCCTCAGGCGGACGGCGATTTCCGGGACTTGGATAGAACGTTCTGCGCCAGGGCTTCAAGCGCATCGCGCAGACGTGCATCGCCCACCGGGCGGGCCAGTTCGGCCGCGGCGCGGCTGACCTCCGGGTCGGGCGGGGCCGCCTTGGGGGCGGCGGGTTTGTGAACGAAATCGGCGCGCCCTTCGGCGAAACCGCTGCGGGCGGTCTGGGTGATGCGCAGCGCGGAGATGGCGTTGTAGCCGTAGGCCGCGTTCACCCGGTCGCGCAGCGCCTCCTTCTGCATCTCCAGCATCGGGGCCTGGGCGCCGGTGGTCAGGACCGTCAGCGTCGCCCCCAGACCCTGGCGGCCGTATTTCACCTCGACGGGCCGGGCGATGGCGGCGAAATCGGGGCCGACGATCTCCTCCCAGTGGGTCAGCAGCCGCGTGACGGCGAAGCCGCGCGCCTCGCCCGCCTTGCGGATGCGCGGCTGCAGCAGGCTGGCGGTGCGGGTGAAGCCGCGTGTCGTCGCGTTGCGTTTGGCCATGGGCTTGCATCCTTTCGGTCGGTCCTATTCTAGTGACCCCGCAGGGCGATGCCAGCGCCCCTTCCCGGCAAGGAGCATAAAGATTGCGTGAAGCGCCGCGGCCCTCTGCCGCCGACCTTCTGGACTGGTACGACGTGCACGCCCGGGTGCTGCCCTGGCGCGTCGCGCCGCGCGATCGCGCCGCCGGCAGGCGCCCCGATCCCTACCGGGTGTGGCTGAGCGAGATCATGCTGCAGCAGACCACCGTCGCCGCGGTCAAATCCTATTTCGAGGCCTTCACCCGCCGCTGGCCGCGGGTCGGGGACCTGGCCGCCGCCGAGGACGCGGAGGTCATGGCCGCCTGGGCGGGGCTTGGCTACTACGCGCGGGCGCGCAACCTGCTGAAGTGCGCGCGCGAGGTCGCGCAGGCGCACGGCGGGCGCTTTCCGGACACGCGCGAGGCGCTGCTGAAGCTGCCGGGCATCGGGCCCTATACCGCCGCCGCGGTCGCCGCCATCGCCTTCGACCGGCCCGAGGTGGTCGTCGACGGCAACGTCGAGCGGGTGATGGCGCGCCTGCACGACATCGCCGAGCCGCTGCCCGCCGCCAAGCCGCGGCTGACCGAATGCGCCGCGGCGCTGACGCCGCAGGCCCGGCCCGGCGATTACGCCCAGGCGGTGATGGACCTGGGCGCCACCATCTGCACGCCGCGCAACCCCGCCTGCGGCATCTGCCCCTGGCGCGCGCCCTGCGCCGCCCGCGCCGCCGGCACGGCGCAGGACTTGCCGCGCAAGACGCCGAAGAAGCCCAAGCCGGTGCGCCTGGGCCGCGCCTATGTCGCCCGCCGCGTCGA
>JBPEXR010000496.1:0-3496 GCA_052031355.1 Paracoccaceae bacterium | reverse complement strand
TACGCCGGCACCGGGGCAGATGCGATGCAGCTGACCCGCCGCGGCGCCATGGCCCGGATCGAGGTGCTGAGCCAGCTGGAGCAGAACGACAAGGCGCTCGAAGTGCTCGACCAGGCCTTCGGCAGCGACCTGGACCCCGGCCTGCGCGAGATGCGCGACCGCCTGGAGGCCGGCGAGACGCTGGAGTTCACCCACGTCCGCACCCCGCGCGACGGCATGGCGGAGGTCTTCTTCACCATCGCGGGCGCGCTGTCGAACGAGGCGGGCGACGACTTCACGCTGCTCTATTCGCGCCTTGCCGAATACCTGCGGCCCGATCACATCGACGCGCTGCTGCTCTCGGCCGGGCTGCTGGAGAAGCTGGGCCGCTACGATCTGGCCACCGCGACCTACAAGCGCGTGCCGCAGGACAGCCCCGCCTACCACGCGGCCGAACTGGGGCGCGCCGAATCGCTGCGCCTTTCGGGCAAGATCGACGCCTCGATCGAGGTGCTGGAAAAGCTTGCCGTCACCCACGGCGATCTGCCGGTCGTGCATACCACCCTGGGGGACACCCTGCGCCAGCAGGAGCGGTATTCCGAGGCCGTGGCCGCCTATGACCGCGCCATCGCCCGCTACGGCGAGCCCGCGCGCGGCCATTGGTTCGTCTACTACGCCCGCGGCATCAGCCACGAGCGGCTCGACAACTGGGGCAAGGCCGAGGCGGATTTCCGCACCGCGCTGAAGCTGAACCCGGGCCAGCCGCAGGTGCTGAACTACCTCGGTTATTCGCTGGTGGAGAAGAACCTCAAGCTGGACGAAGCGCTGGAGATGATCGAGACCGCCGTCGCCGCGCGCCCCGAAAGCGGCTACATCGTCGATTCGCTGGGCTGGGTCCTTTACCGGCTGGGCGACTACAAGGCCGCCGTCGGCCACCTGGAACGTGCCGCCGCGCTGATGCCGGTGGACCCGATCATCAACGACCACCTGGGCGACGCCTACTGGGCCGTGGGCCGGCAGCTGGAGGCGCGCTTCCAGTGGCAGCGCGCCCTCTCCTTCGACCCCGAGGAGAAGGACGCCGAGCGTATCCGCCGCAAGCTGGAAGTCGGGCTGGACGTGGTGCTGAAGGAAGAGGGGGACGACCCCCTGGAAATGGCGAATGAAGGCGGCTGACGCCTTCGCCCCGGCCAAGATCAACCTGACCTTGCACGTCACCGGGCGCCGGGGTGACGGCTATCACCTGCTCGATTCCCTCGTGGCCTTCGCCGACGTGGGCGACCGCATCACCCTGCGCCCCGCGCCGCAGGGGGCAAGCTTCCGGGTGATCGGCCCGCGCGCGCAAGGCGTGCCCGAGGGGCCGGAGAACCTGGTGCGCCGCGCGGCCGAGCTGGCGGGCGGGGCGGCGCTGGACATCACCCTCGACAAGCATCTGCCCGCGGCGGCGGGGATCGGCGGCGGCTCTTCGGATGCCGCGGCCTTCCTGCGCGCCCACGCCCGGCTGACCGGCCGCGCCCTGCCGCCGGCGCAGGCGCTGACGCTGGGCGCCGATGTGCCCGTCTGCCTGGTGCCGCGTCCGCAGCGCATGCGCGGCATCGGCGAGGTGCTGGAGGCGGCGGCGCTGCCGCAACTGCCCGCGGTACTGGTCAACCCCGGCGTTTCCGTCCCCACGCCGCAGGTCTTCGGGGCTTTGCCGCGCGCGGACAATCCCCCCATGCCCGAGGCGCTGCCGCGCCTCGAAGGGCCCGTTGACGCCGCCGAATGGCTGGCCGAAATGCGCAATGACCTGCAGCCCCCCGCCGAGGCGCTACGCCCCGAAATTACGCAGGTGCTGGAGGCGCTGCGTGCCCGGCCGGGCTGCCTGCTGGCGCGGATGTCCGGCTCCGGCGCGACCTGTTTCGCGCTGATGGAGGATGCCGCGGCCGCCGACCGCGCGGCCAAGGCACTGGCCGCCGCTTCCCCCGGCTGGTGGGTGCGCGCCTGCACGATCGGCGCGGTGCAGGACGGCCCAGCGGCCACCCCGGCGGCCCCGGCGGCACCGGAGGCCAGGGAAGGCGCCGCGACCTAGGGCGCGGGGCAGGGCGCTAGCCGGCTTCCCCGACCAGCGCCTGGGCCTTTTCGCGCAGGATCGGGCGGGCTTCCTCCAGGCTCATCCCCGGGCGCAGTGCCGGATCGTAAAGGAGTTGCAGCATCCGCTCGTCCATCTCTGTCAGAAGGGCAAACTCGTCATCGTCGTTGAAGATCGAGGGGCGCGCGCGCGGGCTGTCGTTGGCCAGGCCCAGCCCCTGGGCCAGTTCCTCGTGGATGCAGGAGCGGCGCAGCAGCTCCGGGTGCTCGGCCCGCACCAGCGCGACGGCGCGGGCGTAGTCATAGCCGTCCCGGCTGCCGGAGAAGGCCAGCACGAGGCAATGGATGGCGCGCGGCAGATCCTCGAAGATCGCCAGCGCGCGCGGGTTGATGTTGGGCACCAGGCGCTGCACCTCGGGGATCAGCGCGTCGCGGTCATCCTCGCCCATGATGAGGACGTGGAAATTCGCCTCCTCCGAGGAGGCGGTGGCGATCGGGTGGCCGGTGACCCGCGCCAGCCGCGCGGTATAGGCGGCAATCTCGTTGCGGTCGATCACCCGCTGGTCGCGCGGCACCGTGTCCCCGAAGGTCACCGCCACGCGCACCGGCTGCGTCCAGCGTTTCAGCCGCCCGGGCTCGCCCAGGCTGGGGCGCAGCCCGGCGCCGCGGGCGTATTCGTCGAAGAAGGCGATCCGTTCGAAATTGCGCAGAAGGTCCTCGGTCCCGTAGGGCGTATCGGGGCCGCCGCCGTCGGTGCGGAGCAGCCCCTTGGCCAGCAGGTCGTCCTGCAGACGCTGGTAGTATTCGGCCAGCGCCCGGCTGTCGCGGCCGGGCCCGGCCGGGGCCTGCGGCGGCGGCGGCGGGGCGAGGTCGGCGGGGCGTGCCGGGGGCACCGGCACCGGCTCGACCCGGGGCGGCACGGTGCAGGCGGCCAGCAGCGCAAGCGCGGCGGCGCAGCCCGCGCGCAGGACGGGGCCGGGGCGGGTGCGGTGGCTCATTCGCGCGTATCCTCCCTGTCCGCGCCGGGCTCGGATGGGTCCTCGGCGCCGTCCCCTGCACGCGCCCCCGCAGCGCCCTTGGCACCGGCCAGCGCGCGGCGCAGCGCGGCCTCCATCTGCGTCAGCTCCGCCTCGGCGGCGCGGCGGCGGGCCTGGCCTTCCTGCGCGATGGCAAGGCTTTCGTCGATGGTGGCGATCAGGTTCTCGTTCGCCGCCCGGACCGCCTCGATGTCGAAGACGCCGCGCTCCATCTCTTGCCGGATGGCGGCATTGCTGTCGCGCAGGTTGCGGGCGTTCGCCTCCAGCAGCTCGTTCGTCAGGTCGCTGGCCTGGCGCACCGCGCCGGCGGCCTCGGCGCTGCGCTGCATGGTCACCGCCTGGGCAAGCTGCGTCTCCCAAAGCGGCACGGTGTTGACGAGGGTGGAATTGATCTTGGTCACCAGGCTCTTGTCGTT
>JBPEXR010000495.1:0-4207 GCA_052031355.1 Paracoccaceae bacterium | reverse complement strand
CGCGGGCGGCGGAGTAGCGCTGAGGGCTAGGCTCGAAAGAAGGGGGCTGTCTGCCCCCTCTGGCGCCTGCGGCGCCATTCACCCCCGAGAGTATTTTGGGCGAGATGAAGCGGGCGGATTGGGGCGCGCAGGGTCGAATTGGTGCCTGTGCCGCGGGGCGGCTCGTGTCGGCTTCGAAGGGTCAGAGCCCGCGCGGCGCGGTCAGCTGGCGTTCATGCGTTCGACGTAGCCGCGCAACTCCTCGGCCTCGTGCCGCGCCTCGCGCAGACCTTCCATGGCGGCGGCCAGCTCGGCCTCGGTCTGGGAGAGCTGGTTCGTCAGCTCCGCCTCGCGCTGCTGCAGGTAGGTGATCGCCTGGTCGCGCGTCTCCTCGGCCTCGTGCAGCTCTTGCGCCATCCGGTCAAGCTCGCCCATGTCGGCGCGGGAGACGCGGGTGAAGCGGTGGACGAGCCAATGGGCGAACCAGCCCAGTGCGAAGGCGACGAATAGAATGATCGCCGTCGCCACGATGAATTCAGTTCTGTTCATCCGCCGCCTTGTCGTCGCTGCCCTCGGTTGGCTCTTCATCGCCCGAACCGTCCGGGCTTGCAACCGTGGCCGCGCCGTCATCGCCCGCTTGCGTGGCAGATTCGCCGGTCGCGCCTTCCGTGCCCGCGGCGCCTTCCGCGTCTTCCCCGGCGGCCGCGGCCTCGGCCTCCTCCGAGACGATCAGGCGGAACTCGATCCGGCGGTTCGCCTCGCGGCCTTCCTCGGTGCCGTTGTCGGCGATGGGCTGGCTTTCGCCGTAGCCCTTGGCGACGAAGGTCGAGGTCAGCACCCGGCGGGCGCGCAGCTCTGCCAAAACGCTTTCGGCGCGGGCCTGGCTGAGCGCCTCGTTCATCACTTCGCGGCCCTGGCTGTCGGTGTGCCCGCCGATCTCCAGCGGCAGCTGCTCGCAGGTCTTCAGGATGTCCGCGATGTCGTCGATGATGCCGCGCGCCTCGCCGTCCAGCGTGTCCGAGCCCGGCTCGAAGTTGATCTTGCGCTCGGCGGTGATGGCGTTGATCTGCGCGACGCATTCCTCGGGCGTGGGGATGTTCGCCTTGGGGTCCAGCGCCTCGCGGTAGGTCACGTCGATCTCGTATTCGCCCGCCTCGCCCAGCTTCTCGGCCAGGAGGGCGGCGATCTCCACGCTGGCTTCGCTGCGGCCGGTGTTGCCCTGGATCGCGACGTTCGAAGGGGTGACGCTGACCGCGCCATTGGACAGCAGCGCCAGCGCCTCCAGCCCCGCCAGAACGCGTACCGACCAGCCCTCGGGCAGGGCCGGGTCGGGGCGGGCGGCACTGTGCACCGCGTCGCTGCCGAAAAGCGCCCGCGCGTAGCTTTCGGTCGTCGAGCGCGCCAGGTCGCCGCGCACCGAGCCGCGCAGCTGCACCTGCCCCTCGGGGCTGAGCGTGGCGGTAAATTCTGCCGGGCCCGCGTCGCGGTCCTCGGAGGTCTCGGGCAGCAGGGCCTTGAGCGAGAACCCCTCGCCCAGTTCCGCCGCCAGCTTGCCGGTGACCTTGTCGAACAGCGCCGGGTCGGTGTCCTGCGGCGCAACGAGGCTGACATCGGCGTTCGAGAAGCTGACCGAGCCGCCGCCCAGTTCGGCCACGGCGGCGATCGCCCGGGCCCCGGCCGCGGCCCATTCGGGCGAGGGCGCGCCCAGCCCGATGCGGCAGGCGGTGTCGGTGGCCGGGGCGCCGGCCTCCTTGGCGGCCTCGCGCAGGCGCGCGCTCTGGTCCGCGGTCTCGGCCGAGCAGGTCTCCAGCCGCGGGCCGCGTTCGTCCATCACGAAACGCAGCGCGAAAGGCGAGATGACCGCCCGCGGCGCGGTGATCTGCAGCGCCAGTTCCACGCCGTCGGGCAGGCGGCGGCCGAGGGCCATCTCCAGGCTGGCCTTCTCGGCGGCCTCCTCGACCATGGCGTCGATCTCCACCTTGCCGGCCTCGACCGAGATCTTGGAGCGCGGCAGCTCCTCCAGCGCGCGCAGGGCGAAGCGCAGGGCGTCGTTCCAGCCCTCGGGTGCGGGGTAGTCGGCGACCTCCAGCAGGTCCGACATGGCGCTGCCGCCGGCCAGCGCCTTGACCTGGGCGCGCAGCTTCTCGCGGTCGGTCTGCGCCGGGACGAGGCCGATCAGCGAGATGCCCCCCTCGCTGCGCAGGATCTCGATCGAGAAGCGCGGCGGGGCCAGTTCGGAGGTCTCGGCGACGTTGATCTGGTCGATCACCCGCGCCGCGTCGACGATCTTGTTGGCGGTCGAGATGGCGCGGAAGCGCGCCGCCTCGTCGGGGGCGGTGCCCGCGAGGTAGAGCTGCAGCCCGTCGGCGTCGACCTCGGCCCAGGTCAGCCCGGCCTCGGTCAGCGCCTGGGCGACCCCGGTTTCAGAGCCGTCCTCGACCACCCGCATGGCGAACCCCGCGGTCACGGCGCTGAGGACGGCGGCCGTGGTGAAGGCCGCGATGGTCAGAAGGCTGGCAGGCAGGCGCATGGGCGTTCCCGTCTTTGATGAGTCAGCCAATGGTGATACGCGCCCCGATCCCCCCGCGCAATCAGGCCAGCAGCGCCAGCGCGAAAAACGGCACCACCAGCAGCCCCGCGTCGCGATTTGAGCGGAAAAGCGCCAAGAGGCGGGCGTGGTCGTCCAGCTTCAGCCGCGCCAGCTGCCAGACCATGTGCCAGCCCATCGCCCAGGGCCCGCCGATGGCGATGACGAGGGCCAGCGGCCCGGCGCCCAGCGTGGCCAGCAGCACCGCGGCGCCCATCAGCCCCACGGTCGCGGCCAGGAAGTACTTCAGCCAGCGCGGCGTTTCATCGCCGAAAAGACGCGCGGTGGACTTCACGCCGATCAGGGCGTCGTCCTCCTTGTCCTGGTGGGCGTAGATCGTGTCGTAGAACAGCGTCCAGGCCATCCCCGCGAGGTACAGCAGCACCGCCGGCAGCCCCAGCGTGCCCGCATGCGCCGTCCAGGCCAGCAGCGCGCCCCAGTTGAAGGCCAGCCCCAGGAAGATCTGCGGCCACCAGGTGAAGCGCTTGGCGAAGGGGTAGATCGCCACGGGCCCCAGCGCCAGGATGCCCAGCGCGATAGCCATGGGCGGGAAGGTCAGCAAAATGCCCAGGGCCAGAAGCGCCTGCGCGGCCATCCAGGCCAGCGCGCCGCGCAGGCTGACCTGCCCCGAGGGGATGGGCCGCGAGGCGGTGCGCGCCACCGAGCCGTCGATATGCCGGTCGGTGATGTCGTTCCAGGTGCAGCCCGCGCCGCGCATCAGGAAGGCGCCCAGGGCGCAGCCGGCGAAGATCCAGGCGTCGAAGGGGCGCGGGTCGCCCCCCGCCAGCATCGCCAGCAGCAGCCCCCACCAGCAAGGCAGCAGCAGCAGCCAGGTGCCGATGGGCCGGTCCGCCCGGCTGAGGCGCAGGTAGGGGCGCGTGGCGGCCGGGGCGTAGCGGTCCACCCAGTTGCCGCGCACCGCGTCGGCGACGGTTCCGGCCGGGGCGGGGGCGTCGGGGCCCGGGGCAGGCGCGGGGCCGGCCCTCTCTGGCTTCGGCGGCTGTTCGGTCATATGTAGGCCCCATGCGAGCAAAGACTGCGAAGATCCGGCTCTATGTAGATCACCCGCTGGGGGCGGGGCAAACCGTTCCTCTGGACCGCGGGCAGGCGCATTACCTCTTCGGGGTGATGCGCCAGGCCGAGGGGGCGGAGGTGAAGCTGTTCAACGGCCGCGACGGCGAATGGCTGGCCCGGATCACCGAGGCGGGCAAGAAGGCCGGGGCGGCGGAATGCCTGTCGCAAAGCGCGCCGCAGCGCGACCCGCCGGACCTGTGGCTGCTTTTCGCGCCGGTGAAGAAGACGCGCACCGATTTCATCGTCGAGAAGGCGGTGGAACTGGGCGTGGCCCGCCTGCAGCCGGTGCAGACCGAGTTCACCAATTCCGAGCGCGTGCGCCAGGACCGGATGCTGGCGAACGCCGTCGAGGCGGCCGAGCAATGCGGCGCGACCGCGGTGCCCGAGGTGGCGCCGCTGGCCAAGCTGGGCGCGCTGCTGGACCGCTGGCCGGCGGAGCGTCAGCTGATGTTCTGCGACGAGGCGCGCGCCGGCGCTGCCAGCCGGCTGGCCGGGGCCGAGGGCGGGCCCTGGGCGATCCTCGTCGGCCCCGAGGGCGGGTTCTCAGAGGCCGAACGCGCGCGCTTG
>JBPEXR010000494.1:0-2617 GCA_052031355.1 Paracoccaceae bacterium | reverse complement strand
AGGCGCAGCACGCCGCCGTGGGCGCGGGCCACGTCGGCGGCGATCGCCAGGCCCAGGCCCACACCGCTGCCGGCGTCCTGGTTGCGCGCCGGGTCCAGCCGGGTGAAGGGGCGCATCGCCTCCTCGCGCCGCGCCTCGGGGATGCCGGGGCCGTCATCCTCCACCCGGATGCGCAGCGCCCGCTCGCCCAGGCTGGCCGAGACGCGGGCCCGCCGGCCATAGCGCACCGCGTTGCCGATCAGGTTCTCGACCGCGCGCCGCACCGCCAGCGGGCGCAGCTGCACGCGCGCGCCATCGGGCACCTCCAGCGTGCCCATCTCCACCTCCCGCCCGGCGGGGCCGGCACGGCGGGCATGCGCCACCAGATCGGTCAGCAGCGCGGCCGGGTCCACCGCCTCGGGCGGGCCGGCCTCGGCATCGCCGCGGGCGAAATCGAGAAAGGCATCGACCAGGCGCTGCATGTCGGCGACGTCCCGCTCCAGCGGGGCGCGGTCTTCGTCTTCCAGCATCGACAGGGCCAGCTTCATCCGCGTCAGCGGCGTGCGCAAATCGTGGCTGATGCCCGAGAGCATCATCGTGCGCTGCTCTATCTGCCGCTCGATCCGGGCGCGCATGTCCAGAAAGGCATTGCCCGCCGCCCGCACCTCCACCGCGCCGCCGGGGCGGTAGGGCACGTGCCGGCCGCGACCGAAGGCCTCCGCCGCCCGCGCCAGCCGGGTGATCGGGCGCAGCTGGTTGCGCAGGTAGATATAGGCGATCACCGTCATCACCGCGCCGAAGAAGACCATGTTGACGAAAAGCTGATGCGGGTTCGAGGCCGAGACCCGCTCGCGCGAGAAATCCACCTGCAGCACCCCGTGCGGCGTGGCCGCGAACAGGCGCACCCGCCAGTCGTCGGGCAGCTGCAGGGTGCGCATCTCGGGCAGATCGCGCGCCAGGCTGCGCCGCACCACCCGGCCCGAAAGGTCATAGCTGCGCCGCACGTCCGCGCGCCGCTCGGGCGCGACGAACTGCAGATCGTAATCCAGCGCCCGGGCCAGCGGCGCGACCCGCCCCAGCGCCGCGGCGGCGTTGGGCGCCTGGGCGATCTCGTCCAGGATCAGCCGCAGCTCCAGCCCGACGTTGTTCGCCATCTGCCGGGTCACGCCCTCGAAATGGCGCTGGATGAAGACGACCGAGACCACGAGCTGCAGCGTCACCACCGGCAGCACCAGGATCAGCGCGGCGCGCCCGTAGAGGCCGCGCGGCAAGTAGCGTTTGAGACCGCCGAAAATCATGCCTAAAGCTAGACGGGCGCTGGAGAAAGGAAAAGCCATGACCCGAGCAAGCAATCCCGCCGCCCCGGAGGCCGCCATACCGCGGGAGCTGGAGCCGGGGCTGCGCCTTCTGCGCGCGCCCAACCCCTCGCCCATGACCGAGCGCGGGACCAACACCTACCTGCTGGGCACCCGCGGCATCGCGGTGATCGACCCGGGCCCCGAAAACCCCGCCCATCTTGCCGCGATCGAGGCGGCGCTGGCGCCGGGCCAGCGCATCACCCACGTGCTGGTGACCCACGCCCACCTCGACCATTCGCCCCTCGCCCGGCCGCTGGCCGAACGGCACGGGGCGCAGGTCTGGGCCTTCGGCCGGGCCGAGGACGGACGCTCGCCCGTGATGGCAAGGCTCGCGGCAGAGGGCCTGGCCGGCGGCGGCGAGGGGCTGGATGCGGCCTTCCGCCCCGACCAAGTCCTGCGCGACGGCGACGAAGTGACGGGCGAGGATTGGCGCCTGACGGCGCTGCACACCCCCGGGCACATGGGCTGCCACCTTTCCTTCGCCTGGGGCGATGCGCTGTTTTCGGGCGATCTGGTGATGGGCTGGGCCTCCTCCATGGTCTCGCCCCCAGACGGCGACCTGGCGCAGTTCCTGGCCTCCTGCACGCGGCTGCGGCAGCGCGACTGGCGCGTCTTCTACCCCGGCCACGGCGATCCCGTCACCGATCCCGCCGGGCGCATCGACTGGCTGGTGGCGCACCGCAAATCGCGCGAGGCCGAGATTCGCACCGCCCTCGACGCCGCCCCCGGCACCGCGCGGGAGCTGGCCGCGCGCATCTACACCGACGTGCCCGAGGGCCTTCTGGGCGCCGCCGCGCGCAACGTCTTCGCGCATCTCGTGGACCTGTCCGAACGCGGCCTCGCCGCCCCCGAGGGCCCGCTTTCCGGCGAGGCCCGCTTCGCCCCCGCGACCCCGGCAAAAAATTGAAAAAACCGCCGCGGACCCTCTGGACCTCGGGATTCCACATTGCTATATCGCCCCCGTGTTCCGGCGTAGCTCAGCGGTAGAGCAGTTGACTGTTAATCAATTGGTCGTAGGTTCGATCCCTACCGCCGGAGCCAACTTCCCCTCACAGGGTTGAAGGCAAACGAAAAAGCGCTCCGCTCCGGGGCGCTTTTGTCGTTCTGGGGCTGGCGTGGCCGCGCTTTTCGGGCGCGATTTGGAAGCTCGCAATGGTTCGTCGTTCGCCTACCTGATGCGCGTGCGAACCATGGCCTTCAAGCGAGGCTCCGACCGCTCGGAGTGGCCGCCGGGGCCGGTGAGCCAAGCCCCCATCCCTGCCTCCCGCATCGCTTCTGAA
>JBPEXR010000493.1:0-3992 GCA_052031355.1 Paracoccaceae bacterium | reverse complement strand
GCGATGCGCCCCTCGAAGATCGTCTCGCCGGCGTAATCCTCGTCCAGGTGCACCGGGTTGCGGTCGGTCGAGACCTCGGCGAAAAGCGCGATGTCGCGATCGGTCACCTGCTTGCGCAGGTGCCGCGTCATCCCGACTTCCAGGTCTTCAAGGTAGATCGTGCCCCGGGGCAGATTGTCCAGCATCGTCACGTCCGCGCAATAAAGTTGCCACTCGCGGCGGCCATTCGTTCCTTTATTACCTCGCAGCTGCAGAAATTCAAGTGCTACCTCAGGTAACCGATGGCAAAGTCGGGGTGCACCTGTTCGCCCTCCAGGAAGCGTTTCAGCGCCGCGTCCTCGGGTTGCCGGTCGGTGCGCGTTTCGCTGCGCGCCAGCCCGCCGGAGATGAAGAGGCTGTCGATGTTCTCGCCCATCGCGCCTTTCACGTCCGTCTGCGCCCCGTCGCCGATGGCCAGGATTCGCGAGGCGTCCACGTCGCGCCCCAGTTCCGCCAGCCTCCGGCGGGCCAGGTCGTAGATCGGCGGATGCGGCTTGCCGAAGTAGAGGCTCTCGCCCCCCATCTCGGTATAGAGCCGCGCGATGGCCCCGGCGCACCATTCGCGCCGCTCGCCGCGGTCGACGACGATGTCGGGGTTGGCGCAGAGCAGCTTCAGCCCCTTCTGCTTGGCATAAAGAAGCTGCGGCCGGCATTCGGAAGGGTCGGCCGAGGCATCGAAGGGCCCGCAGCAGACGATGCCCTCGGCCTCTTCCAGCTCCACCCGGGTGATTTCGACCGGGTCCTCGACGATGCGGATGGGCTGGAAGAACCCGGCATCGCGCGCCTCCTCGCCCATGAACCAGACCTTCTGCCCGACCGCCCCGCGGAACATCGCCGCCCGCGCGCTGTCGCCGGAGGTGGCGATCGTGTCCCAGCAATCCTCGGGCACGCCGAACTTCACCAGCTGCTTCTCCACCCCGGCGCGCGGCTGGGGCGAGTTGGTCAGCAGCACCACCGCCCCGCCGCCCTCGCGGTACCGCTGCAGCGCGGCAACGGCTTCGGGAAGGGCCTTCACGCCGTCATGCACGCAGCCCCAAAGGTCGACGAAAAGCGCCTCGTAGCGGTCGGAAATCTCGGCAAGGGTTTCGATGATCTGGGTCATGGGCCACCTAATCTGTTCCCGCCCTTAATGGCCGAGTTTCCGCACGGAGGCCAGAGCCCCCCGGATCCCCCTTCATCTCGCCCAAAATACTCCGGGGGTGAATGGCGCGCAGCGCCAGAGGGGGCAGCGCCCCCTGCCAGCGAAACGCAAAGGGACGCCGGCCACACCGGCGCCCCCTCCCCTGTCACTCGCCGTGCAGCCGGCCCGACCCCTGGCCGCGCATCCCGCCGGTCACTTCCTCGGTGCTCTCCACCGTCAGGTCCTGGGGCAGAACGAGGTTCAGCAGCACCGCGATCAGCGCCGCGGGCAGCAGGCCGGAGGTCAGCAGCACCCGCGACGTGTCGCCGAGGTATTGCACCGCCTCGGGCTCCAGCTGCAGGCCCAGGCCGACCGACAGCGAGATGGCGAAGATCACCATGTTGCGCCGGTTCCAGTCGACGTCCGACAGCATCGAGATGCCGGCCGCGACGACCATGCCGAACATGACGATCACGCCGCCGCCCAGCACCTCGATCGGCACCGTGCGGATCAGCCCGCCGACCTTGGGCACCAGGCCGCAGAGGATCAGGAACAGCGCGCCGCAGGTGACGACGTGGCGGCTCATCACCCCGGTCATGGCGATCAACCCGACGTTCTGGCTGAAGGAGGTGTTGGGAAGCCCGCCGAAGACGCCGGCGACCGCGCTGCCCAGGCCGTCGGCATAGGTGGCGCCGGCGATCTCGCGGTCGGTGGCCTCGCGCCCGGCGCCGCCCTTGGTGATGCCGCTGACGTCGCCCACCGTCTCGATGGCCGAGATCACCGCCATCAGGCAGAAGCCGAGGATCGCGGCCAGGCTGAACTCCACCCCGTACTTGAAGGGTTGCGGCAGGGCGAAGACGGCCGCGTTGTTCCAGGACCCGGAGATGGCGGAGAGCGGCAGGATGCCGACGACGATCGCGTAGACATAGCCGGCGATCAGCCCCAGCAGCACCGCCGAGACAGAGAGCATGCCGCGGGCGAAGAACTTCAGCCCCAGCGTCACGAGGATCACCACCAGCGCCGCCGACCAGTTGAGCGCCGAGCCGTATTCCGCAGCGCCGGACGCCTTGGCCGGCACGCCGCCGGCGGCGTACTGGATGCCCACCTTGACGAGGGCGAGGCCGATCATCGTGACGACCAGGCCGGTCACCAGCGGCGGCAGGGCAAAGCGGATGCGGCCGATCACCGTGCCCAGCGCCGCGTGGAAGAGCCCGCCCACCAGAACGCCGCCGAACAGCGCGGCCAGCCCGTCCACGCCCTTGCCCGCGACCAGCGGGATCATGATCGGCAGGAAGGCGAAGCTGGTGCCCTGCACGATGGGCAGCGCCGCGCCGACGGGGCCGATGGTCAGCGTCTGCAACAGGGTCGCCACCCCGGCGAAGAGCATCGACATCTGGATGAGGTACAGAAGCTCCGGGAAATCGGGCGAGTTGGAGCCGAAGCCGAAGCCCGCGGCACCCGCGACGATGATCGCGGGCGTCACGTTGGAGACGAACATCGCCAGCACGTGCTGGATGCCCAGCGGGATCGCCTGCCGCAGGGGCGGCGTGTAGTTTGGGTCGCGCAGCTGCGCCGCCGTCCCGATCGAAGTCTCAGCCATTCTCTCCTCCCTGGTGAAATGGTCTTGGGATCCCCCGGGGGCGGGGTATGGGCCGTTTCTGCGCCGGCTAGTCGTCCCCGGTTTCGGTGATCCAGTATGGCTCGTCGAACCAGTGTTCCTGCAGGTTGGGGGTGGGGCCGATGCGGTCGATCACCGCGAAAAGGCCGGGCGCGGCCAGCGGGGTCAGCACCCCGTGCCAGGTGCCGCGGTGAAAGTTGATCGCCTGGCCCGGCCGCGTGCGGAAGGCCTGCACCGCGCCGGGCGCTTCGCCCGCGTCCTCGGCGACGATGACCAGGAACCCTTGCCAGGACATCGGCACGAAGGCCTGGCTGCCCTCGGGGTGACGCTCGACCATGTCCAGGCGGTAGGGCAGCGCGCGCGGCTCGGCATCGAACAGGCTGATGCCGGCGCGCCCGCCGGGGCCGAAGTCCAGCGCCGCAAGGTCGTGGTGCCGCCCGCAAAGCCCCTGGTTGATGATCTTGTCCGGCGCGCCCACCGCCTCCAGCACGTCACCGAAGGGGGCGAAGGCCCCGGCGGTCAGCGGCCGGATGGGGACGCGCCGGCCGGTCATGGCAGAAGCTCGCGCAGGCGCAGCTCGGCGATCCGCTCGACCTGGCGGCAGGCGGTCTCGAACTCGGTCTCGGTGTCGTTGTCGAGGCGCGTCTCGAAGGCCGCGAGGATGCCCGCCTTGTCGTGATCGCGCACCGCGATGATGAAGGGAAAGCCGTGCTTTTCGACGTAGGCGGTGTTCAGCTCCTGGAAGCGCGCGCGCTCCGCGTCGGTCAGGGCATCGAGGCCGGCGCTGGCCTGCTCGGCGGTGCTTTCAGCCGTCAGGCGCTTGGCCGCGGCCAGCTTGCCCGCAAGGTCCGGGTGCGCCGTCAGCACGCCGAGCCGCTGCGCGTGCGAGGCGCTGCGGAAGATCCGCGACAGCGCGTTGTGCAGGCCCAGGGCGGTGTCGTGGGCCGGGCCCAGCTCCAGCGCCCAGGCGCCCTCGGCGATCCAGGGCGAATGTTCGAAGATGCCGCCATAGGCCTCGACGAAACGTTCGCGGCCCATCTGGGAGGGACGCTCGTAGTGGCGCGGGGGGTGGGTCTCGGCCCAGTGGCGGGCAATGTCGATGCGCCGGGCGAACCAGACGTCCGCGTGGCCCTGCGCGTATTCCATGAAGCGGCGCAGCGCCTGTACCCGGCCGGGGCGGCCAACCAGGCGGCAGTGCAGCCCGATCGACATCAT
>JBPEXR010000492.1:0-1625 GCA_052031355.1 Paracoccaceae bacterium | reverse complement strand
CCCCGGCCTGGCCGCAAGGCTGCCGCGGCGCGATCACCCACGGGGCGGGCCGCGCGGCGGTGATCGTCGGCGCGCCGCCGCTGGACCTCGGCATCGATACCGAACGCGTGCCGCAGGGCCGCACGCTGGAGGCGCTGCGCGGCACCGCGCTAAGCCATGCCGAACGCGCCACCGTCGATGCGGCGCAGCCTGCCGCCCTGCCCCCGGCGGTGCAGGCAACGCTTGTCTTTTCGGCGAAAGAGACGCTCTACAAGGCGCTTTACCCGCGCGTCGGGCGGTTCTTCGGCTTCGATGCCGCGGCGCTGGCGGGACCGGTGCGCGCAGACGGCCTGGCGCTGCGCCTGGTGCAGGACCTTGGCCCCGGCGCCCCGGCGGGCGCGGAATTCGGCATCCTGGCCGCCGTCGAGGCCGAGGGCGGCCAGGATGCGGGGCGCGTCACCACCTGGATGGCCGCGCCCCGCGGGTGATCAGCTGCCGCTTTCCTCGGCGATCAGGGCGCGCGCCTTCTCCAGCAGCGCGGTGCCGTCGATGCCCTTCTCGTCGGCCTCTTTCACCCATTGCTCGATGGTGGCCTTGGAGGCTTCGCGCCAGCTCTCGACCTCCTCCTTCGATAGGGTGATGATCGTGTTGCCCGCCTCCTCGGCCAGCTTGCGCGCCGGGGCGTCGTACTCGGCCATGGTCTTGCCGGCGAAGGCCGAGAATTCCAGGCCCGAGTTGTCGTCGATCACCTTTTTCAGGTCATCGGGCAGGCTGTCGTACTTGGCCTTGTTCATCGCGAAGAGGAAGGTCGTGGTGTAAAGCGCGTCCTCCCCGAACTCGGTGTGGTTGCTCACCAGCTCCGGCACCTTCAGCGCGCCGGTCACCTCCCAGGGGATCACGGTGGCGGAGATGACGCCCTTCGACAGCGCCTCGGGCACCGCCGGCACCGGCATGCCGATGGGCGTTGCGCCCATGTCGGTGAACATCTGGGTGATGACCCGCGTCGGCGCGCGCAGCTTCAGCCCGGCGAGGTCGGCCATCTGCCGCACCGGCGCCTTGGAATGGATCAGCCCCGGCCCGTGCACCCAGAGGCCCAGCACCTTCATCTGGGCGAAATCCTCGTCCATCATTGTCTCTTCGCCCAGCCGCCAATAGGCGCGCGAGGTCGCCTCGGCGTCGGTCATCATGAAGGGCAGCTCGAAGACCTCGGTGCGCGGGAAGCGGCCCGGCGTGTAGCCCGGCACCGTCCAGATGACATCCGCCACGCCGTCGATCACCTGGTCGACCAGCTGCGGCGGGGTGCCGCCCAGCGCCATGGAGGGGAAGCGGTCCACCTTGATGCGGCCGCCCGAATCCTCCTCGACCCGGTCGGCCCAGACGTCGAGGATGTGCTTGGGCACATTGGCCTGCGCGGGCAGGAACTGGTGCAGGCGCAGCGTCACCTCCTGCGCAAGCGCGCTGCCGGCGCTGGCGGCCAGTCCCGCGGCCAGGCCCAGGGCCATCAGCCCGCGGCGATTCAGAATGGTCATGGTATCTCTCCCGTTTGCGGCCGTCTTGCAGCGGCTCCCGCCCCAGCATTCCCCGGCGGGCCGCCCCATTGCAAGTGCCTGCCGCAGGCGCGGCGCGCTCGCGGTGCCTGGCCGGCC
>JBPEXR010000491.1:0-5855 GCA_052031355.1 Paracoccaceae bacterium | reverse complement strand
GGCCAGGTGCATCTCGCCCTTCCCGGTGATGCGGCGCTGGCCCGGCACCTCGGGGGCGCCGATGGCCTTCAGCGCCTCTGCCATCCAGGGGGCGGACAGGTCGCCGCGCAGGGTGACCATGCCGGCGGTGCGGCGCGACAGCTCCAGCGGCGGCGCTATGTCCGCGGCGGGGGCGATGGGCGTGTCAGACATTCTGCCGCTCTCCTTCAGGGTCCAGGAAAACCGGATCGACGACGCGCGCCCGGCGCGGCCCGCCGGCGCGGCTGGCCACCTCGACCGTTTCGCCCATCCGTTCGGGCCCGCCGCGCAGCAGGGCCATGGCGATGCCGTGGCCCAGCGTCGGCGAATGGTAGGTGGAGGTGACGCGCCCCTGCGTGCGCCGCTGGCCGTTCTCGTTCAAGCCCTCGTCCAGGATATAGGCGCCCTCGGGCAGCACGCCGTCATCCTCGGCCCGCAAGCCGACCAGGCGCCAGCGATCGGGCGCAGCCAGGTGCGGGCGCGCCTGCGCCGCCTTGCCGATGTAATCGTCCTTTTTCTTGGAGATCGCCCACTGCAGGTTCAGGTCCTGCGGCGTCACCGTGCCGTCGGTCTCGTCACCGATCATGATGAAGCCCTTCTCGGCCCGCATGACGTGCAGCGCCTCGGTGCCGTAGGGGCTGATGCCATGCGCCGCGCCGGCCTTCAGCAGCGCCTGCCAGAGGTCGCGCCCCTGGCTGGCCGGTACCGCCACCTCGAAGCTCAGCTCGCCCGAGAAGGAGATGCGGAAGATGCGCGCGTCGAAATCGCCCAGCTTGCCTTCCGTCCAGCCCATGAAGCTCAGCGCCTCGGGCGACAGGTCCACCGCGCCGCCCAGCGATTGCAGAACCTCGCGCGCCTTGGGGCCGACGACGGCGATCTGGGCGAACTGCTCGGTCAGGTTCAGCGTGTGCACCTGCCAGTCCCACCATTCGGTCTGCAGCCATTCCTCCATGTGCCCGTGGATCGCCTCGGCCCCGCCGGTGGTGGTGTGGCACAGGAAGGTCTCCGGTCCCAGCCGCGCCACCACGCCGTCATCCATCAGAAAGCCGTTCTCGTTGCACATCAGCCCGTAGCGGCAGCGCCCCGGCTTCAGGCTGGACATCATGTTGGTATAGAGCATGTCGAGGAACCGCCCCGCGTCCGGCCCCTGCACCAGGATCTTGCCCAGGGTCGAGGCGTCCAGCATGCCCACGGCGGTGCGCGTCTGCGTGATCTCCCGCGCCACGGCGGCGGCCTTGTCCTCGCCCGCGCGGGGGTAGCAATAGGGGCGCCGCCACTGGCCCACCGGCTCGAAGACGGCGCCGTTCTCCTCGTGCCAGTCGTGCAGCGGCGTCTCGCGGATCGGCTGGAAGGCACGGCCGCGCGCCTCGCCGGCGATGGCCCCGAGGGTGACCGGGGTATAGGGCGGGCGGAAGGTGGTGGTGCCCACCTCCGGGATCGGCGCGTCGAGGGCGCGCGACAGGATCGCCAGCCCGTTGATGTTGCTGAGCTTGCCCTGATCGGTCGCCATGCCCAGCGTGGTATAGCGCTTGGCGTGTTCGACGCTTTCGAACCCTTCCTGCGCCGCCAGTTCCACGTCCGAGACCTTCACGTCGTTCTGAAAATCCAGGAACGCCTTGGCCCGCAGCGCCTGCCCCGCGCCCTGGGGCATCATCCAGACCGGCTGGATGGGGGCGACACCGTCCAGCGCCTCGGGCACCTTTTCCAGCGCCGCGGGCGGCGCGGGCGGGCCCTCGGCCGCGTGGCCGGTGGCGCGGGCGGCGGCAGATCCTGCGTCGGCGGCCTCCTTGGCGGTGGCGGCCAGCGTCATCGTGCCGTTCGCCGCGCCGACGCAGGTGACGTTAGCTTCCCCTGCGTCATTCACCGGGGAGTTGTGCACATCCGGCCGGAAGAGGGCCTCCGCCTCGTCCCAGACCAGCTTGCCGCCGCAATGCGACCACAGGTGCACCACCGGCGACCAGCCGCCCGACATGGCGACGGCATCGCAGGGCACATGTTCCAGCACCGCGCCTTCGCCGGCCTGCAGGCAGATGTCGACGCCGCGCACCGACGCGGTGCCATGCACCTTCGCGATGGCGCGCCCGCGCGCGATGCGAAAGCCCGCCCGTTCGGCCGAGGCCGCCACCGCGCCGCCGCCCTCGGGGCGCGGATCGACGATCAGCGGCACATCCAGCCCCGCCCTTTTCAGAGCGAAAGCAGTCAGGTAGCCGGTGTCGTTGTTGGTAACGATCACCGTGCGGTCGCCCAGCGAGACGGCATAATCGCTGATGTAGTCGCGCAAGGCCGAGGCCAGGACCACGCCCGGCACGTCGTTGCCCGCAAAGCTTAGCGGGCGTTCCAGCGCGCCGGTGGCGCAGATCACCTGGCCCGCCCGGATGCGCCACAGCCGCTGGCGCGGGCCGCGCGCCCCGGGCCGGTCGTCGGTCAGCCGTTCCAGCGCCAGCGCATAGCCGTGATCGTAAAGGCCGGCGCCCGTGCAGCGGTCGCGCATCTGCACGTTGGACATGCCGCGCAACTCGGACAGAAGTTCGTCCACCAGGTTGTCCACAGCCTCGATCGTGTGATCGGCCACCCGGTCCGCCGCGGCGCGCCCGCCCCAGTGGGCCGTCTGCTCGATCAGCAGCACGCGCGCCCCGGCCCGGCCCGCGGCGCGGGCGGCCAGGAGACCGGCCAGCCCGCCGCCCACGACCAGCACATCGACGAAGGCGTAGGAATGCTCGTAACGGTCGGCGTCGGCCTCCTGCGGGGGTTTGCCCAGCCCGGCGGAGCGGCGGATCACCGGCTCGTAGACGTGTTTCCAGAAGCCGCGCGGCGCCAGGAAAGTCTTGTAGTAGAAGCCCGCCGGCAGGAAGCGCGACAGCCGCGCGTTGATCGCGCCGACGTCGAACTGCAGGCTGGGCCAGTGGTTCTGGCTCTCGGCGCGCAGCCCGTCGTAGAGCTCGGTCGTGGTGGCGCGCTGGTTCGGCTCGAAGCGCGGGCCCTCGTTGACGCCCATGAGGGCGTTCGGCTCTTCCACGCCGGCGGCGACGGGGCCGCGCGGGCGGTGGTACTTGAAGCTGCGGCCCTGCAGCAGCTGCCCCTGCGCCAGCAGCGCCGAGGCCAGCGTGTCGCCCCGGTAGCCCTTCATGCGGCGGCCGTTGAAGGTGAATTCCAGGGGCGCGGCGCGGTTGATCCGCCGCCCGCCGCTGGCCAAACGGGTGCTCATGCCTGTGCCTCCGGCCCTGCGTTCTTCGACTTCGCCTCCGGCGCCTCTGCGTCCCCGGCCCCAGCGCCCGCGCCGTTGCCGTCGCTCCCCTGCCCCGGGTGCCGCCCCTCGCCCCAGTCGCGCCAGCGCCAGCCGGGGCGCTTGGCGTCGATCTTGCGCAGCAGCTCCTCCGGCGGGGCGGTGGTCTGGGCGGAATAGGTGCCGAAGACCTCCATCGTGCGGGTGTCGCGGGCGGCGTGGAACCACTTGCCGCAGCCATAGGCGTGGCGCCAGCGCTCGAAATGCACGCCGAAGGGGTTCTCGCGCAGGAAGAGGTAAGCCTCCAGCGCCTCGGGATCCGCCTCGGGGCCGGCGCGGCGCAGGTGGGCCTCGCCGCCCGGGGCCAATTCGGTCTCGTCCGCCCGCAGCCCGCAACAGGGGCATTCGAAGATCAGCATGGCGCGCCCTTTCGACAGCACGAAGGGGCGCACGCCGTTTGGCGCCGCCCCTTCGCAGATCGCAGTGTCAGTTGATGTCCGGCGTCAGTTGCCGGTCGTGGTCTCGCCGCCCTCGGCAGGTGCCGCCTCGGCTTCAGGCTCGGCCTCGGCGCCCGCATCGGCCCCGGCTTCCGAGCCGGCATCGGCGCCCGATTCGACGTTGACCGAGACGTCGCCGCCGCCGGTGCCCGCGCCGTCGGTGGCCACGTCAGTGTCGACGCCGCCGCCGAAGAAGATCCAGACGAGCAGGCCGACAGCGACCACGAGGCCGCCGATGACGAAGGCCATGACGGCGCCGCCGCCACCGCCCGAGCCACGGTTTGGATTGTCCGACATTCCAGCGCTCCTTCGCAATATCGTGTCGGATTGTGAACACTTTGAGAGGCCATCGGGTTCCACATCAGTGCGCCACCCCCGCGGCCACCGATTCGTCGATGAAGCGCCCCTCGCGGAACCGCTCCAGCCCGAATTCGGCGGTCAGGGGTGAATGGCCCTTGGCCATCAGCTCGGCAAAGCCCCAGCCGGAGCCGGGGATCGCCTTGAAGCCGCCGGTGCCCCAGCCGCAGTTGATGAAACAGCCCTCCAGCGGCGTTTTCGACAGGATCGGCGAGCGGTCGCCCGTCATGTCGACGATGCCGCCCCATTGCCGCAGCATCTTCAGCCGGCTGATGATCGGGAAGGTCTCGACCAGCGCGCGCACGGTCTCCTCGATGTGGTGGAAGGAGCCGCGCTGGGTGTAGTTGTTGTAGCCGTCCGCGCCGCCGCCGATCACCATCTCGCCCTTGTCGGACTGGCTCATGTAGCCGTGCACCGTGTTGGCCATGACGACCACGTCCATGCAGGGCTTGATCGGCTCGCTTACCAGTGCCTGCAGGGCGACGCTTTCGATCGGCAGGCGGAAGCCGGCCATCTCGGCCAGGCGGCCCGAATGGCCGGCGACGACGATGCCCAGCTTGCCGCAGCCGATGTGGCCGCGCGTCGTCTCCACCCCGGTGACGCGCCCGCCCTGGGAGGTCACGCCCGTCACCTCGCACTTCTGGATGATGTGCATGCCCATGTCCGAACAGGCGCGCGCATAGCCCCAGGCGACCGCGTCGTGGCGCGCGGTGCCGCCCCGCGGCTGCCACAGCGCGCCCAGCACCGGGTAGCGCGGTCCGTCGATGTTGATGATCGGGCACAGCTCCTTGACCCGTGCGGGGCCGATGAACTCGGTCGCGACGCCCTGCAGGGCGTTGGCCTCGGCGGTGCGCAGGTAGCCGCGCCGCTCATGCTCGGTCTGGGCCAGCATCATCACCCCGCGGGGGGAGAACATGACGTTGTAGTTCAGGTCCTGGCTCATCGTCTCGTAAAGGCTGCGCGCCTTCTCGTAGATCGCGGCCGAGGCGTCCTGCAGGTAGTTGGACCGGATGATCGTGGTGTTGCGCCCGGTGTTGCCGCCGCCCAGCCAGCCCTTCTCCAGCACCGCGACATTGGTGATGCCGTGGTTCTTGCCCAGGTAATAGGCCGTCGCCAGCCCGTGCCCGCCGGCGCCGACGATCACCACGTCGTAATGGGCGCGCGGTTCGGGATTGGCCCAGGCGCGCGGCCAGCCGCTGTGCCCGCGCAGGGCTTCGCGGACCAGGGCGAAGGCAGAATAGCGTTTCATGGGCGAATCCGGCTCCCGGGTGGTGGCGCTTTCACAACTGCAACTGTTGCGCGGGCGGCAGCCGCCTGCAAACGCCATTTGGGCCTCTGGTTGCGACAAGGCGGCACGGGGGCCGGCTGGAACCTGCGGCGGGGCGCCGGGCCGCGGCGGGGCGACATCGGCGCGCAGGGCCGCCGGGCACGGGCATTTGCCCTTTAACGGTCCCGCCCGGGGGGTTACATCCCTAGCAACGCAGGGAGACGTGATGCTGTTCTGGATATTCGCGCTGTTGATGGCCGTCGGGGCGCTGTTTCCGCTTGCCCTGGCGCTGGTGCGCGGCGGCCGCGGGGCGGATGCCGAGGCGTCGGCGCCCGCGGCGCAATACGACCTGCAGGTCTACCGCGACCAGCTGCGCGAGCTGAAATCCGATGCCGAGCGCGGCCTCGTCGCGCCCGAGGAGGCGCAGCGGCTGGAGACCGAGATTTCCCGCCGCCTGCTGGCCGCGGATGCGCGCGCGCAGGCCGCCCGGCCC
>JBPEXR010000490.1:0-2105 GCA_052031355.1 Paracoccaceae bacterium | reverse complement strand
GGCGGGCCCTCCGGCCCGGTGAGGTAGGCGAGGTCCTTGGCCACGATCACCTCGAACCCCCTCTCGCGCCAATTGGCGAGGCGCCAATCCTCGGGCTGCAGCGGCCAGGCGTGGGGCTGGACCTCGTAATCCTCCTGCCCGGCCTCGACCTGCTCCAGCCCGTACATGACGCCCGGCATGGGCAGCAGGAACATGGCGCCGGGGGCCGAGGTCTCGATGATGCGCTCGGGCGCGATGGGCGGCATCTCGACATCGTACTTCGCCGCCAACCGGTCCCAGCGGGCGAAGAGCATCTGCTGCGCCTCGCGCTGCACCGGCAGGCCGCTTTCCAGCATCGTCAGGATCCGTGCATCGCTGAAGCGCGCCTGCAGCAGGGCGTCCACCTCGCGCCAGATCGGCGCGGCGCTGGCCTGCCGCAGGACCTGCAGGCTGCCCAGAGCCATCATCGCCAGCCCCAGCCCCAGAAGTGCGCCCGCGGCCGCCCGCGCCACGCCGGCGCCGCGCAACAGGTCCGCCGCCCCCAGCGCCGCCAGCACCAGCAGGCCGGCGAAATTCGCGATCCACAGATGCTCCGGCTGCCGGGCGCCCGACAGGTAGGCGGTGAACAGCGAGGCGGCCACGAACGCCGCCCATGTGCCCAAGAGAAAGCCGCGGTGGCGCAGCCGCGCGCCGGGGCGCAGGGCCAGCACCGGGAAGGCCAACGCCAGCGCCGCCATCGCCGGGTTGAGGCCCAGCACCAGGTCCAGGCTGCGCGCCGCCAGCGTCGCCGGCCCCTCCAGCGGCGCATCGACGCCGCGCACCGACATGATCGACTGGATGCGCTGAAACTCCAGGAACGTGCCGAAATCCAGCAGGGTGCCGATGTTCAGCAGCGGCCAGAGCAGCGCGACCACCAGCAGCCCGCGCCCCAGCGTGCGGCCCATGGCGCGCGCGCCCTCGCCCCGCATCACCAGCGCCAGCAGCAGCAGGGTTTGCGGCGCCAGAACGAAGACCGCGGTCTGCTTGAAGCTGACCGCCAGCACGACCATCACGGCGTAAAGGATATCCCAGCGCAGCGGGCGCGCGCCGTCCAGCCGGCGCAGCCCCGCCCAAAGCGCGGCGATCGTGAAACTGGCCAGCGCCACGTCGCCCTTGGCGATATGCGCCATGTAGACCCCCAGGGGGTAGATCGCGCCCGCCAGCCCCACCAGCAGCGCGCCGCCCCGCCCCAGCCCGCAGGCCCGGCCGATGGCGAAGAAAAGCGGCGCCAGCAAGGCGCCCAGCGCCGCGCCCACCAGCCGCGCAGTGATGTAGAAGACCGTGGGGTCGGCAAAATACTGCGCCCGGAAGGCCCCCGGCCCGTCCCACCAGCCCAGCGGCAGGCCCAGCGCGAAGAGCCCGCCGAATGCGATCCCGTTCAGGTAGTTGATCAGCGGCGGGTAGAAATGCTGCCCGGGCACCAGCTCGCCCGCCAGGACCTTGGCCGCCTCGTTCACCCGCTCGTCGCCGTGGAAATAGCCGTAATCGACACCGATCACGCGCAGGATGAGGGCCAGCGCGAAGAGGCCCAGCAGCGGCGCGGCGGCGATCAGCCGGGCGCGGGGCCGGGCACGGGACTGGGCGCGGGACTGGGGGCCCGCCGCCCCGTCCGCCGCGGGCGTGTCAGAGGTCAGCGTCATGTGAAATCCGATGTGCCAGAAATGAATCGTTGCGACATAAAATGGCAGTTTACACTAGCCTCCGCGGGCGCCGGGGGTTTTTCTGTGCGGGCGCGGGCCTTTGGCGCGCAACTGAAGCGAGGACACAATGGCCGGACCAGAGGTCGCCGCCACCAAGACCAGCCCGCCTGCCGGGGTCGCCCCGGCCCAGCAAGCTGCCGAAAGCGCGGCGATGCCGCTTTACGTCGACCTAGACGGCACGCTGACCCCCACGGACATCGCGCAGGAACAGCTGATTGCAGCGCTGGGCAGCTGGCCCGGTCTGCGCGCGGTGCTGAAGCCCGGGCTGCGGCGCGACATCGCCGGGGTCAAACAGGCGGCGCAGTCCGCAAGCGCCGCCCAGGCGGAGCTTCTGCCCTACAACGCCGCGGTGATCGACTACCTCCGCGCGGCGCGGCAACAGGGGCG
>JBPEXR010000049.1:0-1736 GCA_052031355.1 Paracoccaceae bacterium | reverse complement strand
GGCTGCGCCAGCGCCCCGGCGCCTCGGCCTCGGCTGCCGCCTCCAGCGCGCCGCGCAGGCGCGGGTTCATCGCCACGGGCTGCAGGCCCAGCATCTCGCCGAAGGTGACGTCCAGCCCGCGCGCCTCGGCGGTGCTTCGGGCGGTGGCGCGGATGATCTCCTCCATCCGGTCCAGCCGGGCGGCGTCGCCGTCGCGCCACTGCATGGAAAAGCGCGCCTGCCCCGGCACGATCGAGGCGGCATTGGGGTGCAGCGCCACATGGCCGATGGTCCAGACGGTGCGCGGCGTCACCACATCCGCCAGGGCGGCCTCCAGTGCCGCGTTGAAGGCCGCAAGGCCCTGGAAGGCGTCGCGCCGCAGGTGCATGGGCGTGGTGCCGGCGTGGTTCTGCTGGCCGGTGAAGGTGATGCGCATGTCGCGGATGCCAACGATGTCGCTGACAACGCCGATGGCCTCGCCCTCGGTGTCCAGCGTCGGGCCCTGCTCGATATGCATCTCGATGAAGCCGGTGAACCGCGAAGGATCGACGAACTCCCCCGGCCGCGCGCCCAGCTCCGCGCGGGCCTCGGCGAAGGTCACGCCGTCGCGGTCGGTCAGCGCATCGGCCTGCTCCAGCGTCAGATCGCCCGCCCAGATGGCGCTGCCGGTGGTGACGCCGAAGCGGCCTTCCTCGTCTTGAAATGAGACGACCGAGATCGGCGGCCCGCCCGCCGCGCGGTTGGCGCGGGCCACCTCCAGCGCCGCCATGACGCCCAGCGCCCCGTCCAGCCAGCCACCCTCGGGCTGGCTGTCGGAATGGCTGCCCAGCAGCAGCGAGGGCCCCTCCGCCAGGCCGAAGAGGTTGCCGGCCGGGTCGAAATGCGGCGTCAGGCCGGCGGCGCGCATCTGGTCGGCCAGCCAGTCGCGGGCCGCCAGGTCCGCCTCGGAAAAGGCCGGGCGCACCACGCCCTTGCCATGGCCCGCGGCGCCAAATCGGCGCAGGGCGTGCAGGCTGTCCAGGAATCTTTGCGCGTCGATCTGCATCTCGCCCCTCCTTTTGCGCGCATGAAGCGCGGGCGCGGGGCGGAATGCAAGACCGGGGAATTCAGGAGTTTAAGCGGACCGGCGTCAGTCGTCCCAGGGGGCCAGCGCGCCGATATGCGCCTCGCTGAGGCTGGAGACGTAGTTGTCGCCGTCGAAGGTGAAGGCGTCGAAGGGCACGGCCACCTCGGAATCGTTCAGCCCCAGGAACCCGCCGATCTCGACCAGCAGGCCGACGGGGCGGCCCTCCTCGTCGATCAGGAACTCCTCGACCTCGCCGATCTTCTCGCCCTGCTGGTTCACGACATCGACATCTTCGGCGCTGCGCAGGTTCTCGGCCCCCGGCCAGTTCTCGAAATCGACGAGCTTGTCCTGCGCGGCCAGCGGGGCGGCGGCAAGCATCAGGGCGGCGGCAAGGGTCGTGCGAAACATCCAGGGCTCCTTGGCTGTCGGGAGGGCTTTCGAGGGCCGAACGCGCCAAGGGCCGATCCGTTCCCTACTCCGCCGCCGTCGCCCCCTCGCCTGCCGGAACCTCGACACGGACCGCGGCGAACTTGAACTCGGGGATCTTGCCGTAGGGGTCGATCGCCGGGTTGGTCAGCAGGTTCGCCGCCGCCTCGACATAGGCGAAGGGCAGGAAGACCATGTCGGGCGCCACCGCGCGGTCGGCGCGGGCCATCACCTCGATCGCGCCGCGCCGGGTGACAAGGCGCAG
>JBPEXR010000489.1:0-1547 GCA_052031355.1 Paracoccaceae bacterium | reverse complement strand
AGGGGAATGGCCGGGGCGGCGCGCCGCCCCGGCCATTCCCCTTTTTCATGGAATTTATGCCGAGGATCGCTTGATGCTTCGTCTGGCTAGTGCCGCGCTGCTGTGTCTGACATTCGCCCTGCCCGGGCTGGCGCAGGAGGCCGCCCCGGACGGCGGCGCCCCCGAACCCGCCACCACCGCCGCGCCCGATCGCAGCGCCACCGGCGGCGCCCAGACGCTGGAGGATATCCTGCGCCGCCAACGCGGCGAGGAGGTCTCCAACGACTTCCGGCGCGACCCCGCCTCGGGCGGCGCGGCGCCCGGGACCTTCGCGCCGCAGCTCTCGCCGCTTGGCGGGCAGTCGGACGCCGAGATCTGGCGCGAGCTGCGCTTCAACACGGCGGATGTGACCGTCGCCACCTCCAGCCGCGGCCCGGCCGCCGACGTGCTGGTGCAGGACAGCGGCATGCGCTGGCTGCAGTTCCGCGAGGGACCGCTGGCGACCTACGGAGGCTACCTGCTGCTCGGCACGCTGGCGCTGCTGGCGATCTTCTTCCTGCTGCGCGGCCGCATCCGCATCGCGGGCGGGCGTTCGGGCATCAAGCTGCTGCGCTTTTCGGGCATCGAACGCTTCGGCCACTGGCTGACGGCGGTCTCCTTCGTGCTGCTGGGGCTGACCGGGCTGGTGACGCTCTTCGGGCGCATGGGCCTGATCCCGCTGCTGGGCAAGGAGGGCTATGCCACCCTCGCCCTGTGGTCGAAGTTCGTGCACAACAACATCGCCTGGGCCTTCATGCTGGGGCTGGTGCTGATCTTCGTGATGTGGGTGCTGCAGAACATCCCCAACCGGCACGACCTTGTCTGGCTGGCCAAGGGCGGGGGCATGTTCTCCAAGAACAGCCACCCGCCGGCCAAGAAGTTCAACGCCGGGCAGAAGATCGTCTTCTGGTCGGTGATCGTGCTGGGCGCCTCGATCTCCGCCTCCGGGCTGTCGCTGCTCTTTCCCTTCGAGCTGCCGATGTTCGCCAAGACCTTCGGGCTGCTGAACGACACCGGGCTGCCGCAGGCGGTGGGTTACGGCGCGCTGCCCGAAACCCTGGCCCCGCACCAGGAAATGCAGCTCAGCCAGCTGTGGCATTCGATCGTCGCCTTCCTGTTCATGGCGATCATCCTGGCACATATCTACCTGGGCACGCTGGGCATGGAAGGCGCCTTCGACGCCATGGGCTCGGGCGAGGTGGACCTGCAATGGGCGAAAGAGCACCACAACCTCTGGGTCGAGGAACTGGAAGAGCGCGGCGAGACGCGCGCCCCGACCGCCCCGGCGGAATGACCGGCGCCGCCCCCTGGGCCGCCGTGCTGGCCGCGGCCGCCCTGCTGGGCGCCGCGGCGGGCGACGCCCGGGGGGAAGGCAGCGCCGTGCAGGCCCCGCGCGCCGGGGTGCAGGCGCAGGGCCCCATGCAACTGGCCGGCCACGGCGGCCCGGTGATGGGCCTGACGGCCGAAGTGGCGGGCCAGGGCGCCGGGGCCGCCGCCGCCGGACGCCTCGCCAGCGCCTCCTTCGACAA
>JBPEXR010000488.1:0-1890 GCA_052031355.1 Paracoccaceae bacterium | reverse complement strand
TGTCCGCACTAACAGCTACGGCCCCAGCTTCACCCCGGCCCGACACCCGTCAGTGGGCTGCCGCCTCCGACCCGTGCAGCAGCTTGCCAAGCGGCAGGAGCACCAGCCCGACGACCAGCGCGCCGAGGCCCAGCAGCGCCGCCTGGGTGATCCAGCCCAGCGTCGCCGGCAGGAAGGGCGCGGCGGCCTCTACCGCGTGGGCGACCTCCTCGATCCAGTGCTCGGGGGCGTCGAGGCCGTAGCCGGCCAGCCCATGCGCCAGGATGCCGCCGCTGACCCAGAGCATGGCCAGCGTCCCCACGACCGACAGAAGCGTCAGCAGGTAAGGCATGACCAGCACGATCCCGCGCCCCAGCGCCGCCACGGCGCCCTGCCGAAGGGCCAGCGCCGCGCCCACGTCGTCGGCCTTCACGATGATCGCCACCGCGCCATAGACGACGAAAGTGATCAACACGCCCACAAGCCCCAGGACCACGGCCTGGGTGGTGAAACTCTGGTCCGCGACGGTGGAGAGCGTCAGCGCCATGATTTCCGCCGAGAGGATGAAGTCGGTCCGGATGGCGCCCTTGACGGTCGTCGCCTCGTCCCGCGCGTGGGCTTCCTTCTCGGCGCTTTCCTTGCGGGTCAGGAACTCGACGACCTTCTCGGTGCCCTCGAAGGCCAGGTAGAGCCCGCCCAGCATCAGAAGCGGGGTGATCAGCCAGGGCGCCAGCAGGCTGAGGGCCAGCGCGGCGGGCAGCAGGATCAGCAGCTTGTTGCGCAGCGAGCCGACGGCGATCTTGCGCACGATGGGCAGCTCGCGCTCGGCGGCGAAGCCCAGCACGTATTTCGGGGTCACCGCCGCGTCGTCGATCACCACGCCCGCGGATTTCGACCCGGCCTTGACCGTGGCCGCGGCCACGTCGTCAAGCGAGGCGGCGGCGGTCTTGGCGATGACGGTCACGTCGTCGAGCAGCGCGAACAGGCCGGAACTCATGGGCAGTCTCCTTCAGCGGCGGTCGGTGCGGCGGGCGGTGCGGCGGGCGGTGCGCGCAGGGCCTACAGGCCCTTATAGGTATCGGTCGCGGGCGGTTTGGCCAGTCTCAATTCGCGTCGGGGGTCCTGGAACGGCCAGGGGTGCGCACGAAAAAGGGGCCGGCGCGATGCGCCGGCCCCCGGGAATGGGACATCTAGGGCAGGTTAGCCGTTGTCCTGCACGTCCTGCGGGTCGATCTCGACCCGGGCGCTGGTTTCCAGCGCGGCGCGCAGGTCGGTGTCGTTCCAGCCGACGGCCAGGTCGCCGTCCGCATCCGCCAGGGTATCGGCGCGGAACATCACCAGGTTGCCGTAATCGGCATAGGCGTCGTCCATCTCCACGATGACGCGCTGGATGCCGTCGTCATCGGTGTAGAGGCGGTCGATCACGCCGACCTCTGCGCCATCCGCGGTCACCACGGTGGTGCCGGTGGCAAAGGTCTTGCGCTCCATCGAGTCCTGAACGCCTGCCGGGTCAACCTTGGCTTCGATGTTGCCATCGACGCCCAGGTTGTCGTTCTGCGGCTCGGCCATGGTGTCCGCCGCGGCGGCGGTGGCCAGGCCAAGGGTCAGGGTCGAAACTGCGGTCATAAGACGTTTCATGGTTCGTCTCCTTTCCGTCTGCGCCGGGAAAAAACTTGGGCCCCGGCATGGTTCGGGCGGCCGATTGGCCACCCGTTACAGCCCCACAACCACACCCCCCCGGGGCCGCGTTCCATACGATTTCGTGAGTGCGCGCGTGAGCGCCGAGCCCGGGCAGGATCCGGCCGGAGCTGCGCCCCGCGAGGCTGGCGCCGCCGCCCAGATCCGCGGCCCCTACGCAAACCGCCCGCGCCTAAGGGGCGCGGGCGGTCAAAGGCTGCGGGAGTGGACGGC
>JBPEXR010000487.1:0-2969 GCA_052031355.1 Paracoccaceae bacterium | reverse complement strand
TGACCGAGCCGGCGATCGGGCTTGAGGCAGGCTCCACCTGCGTGACGGTGGAGGGCGCGGCCGCCTCCGGCCTGCGGCGCATCGTGGTGCGCAACGTCGTCGCCGGCGCCCATGTCGATGCCTACCTGCTGCGGCTGACCAAGCGCTTCGGCGCGCCCGCGGCGCAGGGCGTCGGCCCGGACGGCGCGCTGACGCTGGGCTGGGGGCCGGAGCTGCCCGGCGAGGCCGCGGCCCTGGGCCGTGCGCCGGGCGGCACGGCGGTGCAGCACAGCCTGCAGGCCCGGCTGGCCGAGGCGCATGGCATCACCCTTGTGACGCTACGCCTCGACGCGCCGCCCGCCCCGCCGCAGGCCGCGCCGCCGCCCGAGATCGACTTCTAGGCCCGCCGGCCCGTTCGGCGCGCGGCTTCGCGCCAAGCCCTGGGCGGCGCCGGAACGAACCGCCCCGGGCCCGCGTTCCCGCAACAGTTCGGCCGCGGTCGGACCAGTCCCACCCCAGCAGAAGGACCGACCCCATGTCCGACAAGGATCGCGCGTCCCAGGACGACGCCGCGCACAAGTTCGACGACCGCGGCAACGGCGGCGAATACCACCAGCACGCCAAGAAGGGCGGGCCGCGCCTGACCACCGCCCAGGGCGTGCCGATCGCCGACAACCAGAACAGCCTGAAGGCAGGTGCGCGCGGGCCGGGGCTGCTGGAAGATTTCATCCTGCGTGAAAAGATTTTTCATTTTGACCACGAACGCATCCCCGAGCGGGTCGTCCACGCCCGCGGCTTCGGGCTGAAGGGCACCTTCGAATGCACCCGCGCGCTGCGCGATGTCACCCGCGCCGCGCCCTTCCAGGAGGAGGGCAAGAAGACCGAGGTCTTCGTGCGCTTCTCCACCGTCGCCGGCTCCAAGGGCTCGTTCGATATCGCGCGGGACGTGCGGGGCTTTGCCACCAAGTTCTACACCGAGGAAGGCAACTGGGACCTCGTGGGCAACAACATCCCGGTCTTCTTCATCCAGGACGCGATCAAGTTCCCAGACCTCGTGCACGCGGTGAAGCCCGAGCCGGACACCGGCGTGCCGCAGGCCCAGTCGGCGCATGACAACTTCTGGGACTACATCTCGCTGACGCCCGAGGCGATGCACATGATCATGTGGGTCATGTCCGACCGGGCGATCCCGCGCAGCTTCTCCACGATGGAGGGGTTCGGCGTGCACACCTTCCGCTTCGTGAACGCCGACGGCAAGGCGACCTTCGTCAAGTTCATCTGGAAGCCGCGCATGGGCCTGCAGTCCAAGGTCTGGAACGAGGCGGTGAAGACCAACGGCGCCGACCCGGACCGCCACCGCCGCATCGCGCTGGAGGAGATCGCCGCCGGCATGCCGCCGCAGTGGGACCTCGCCGTGCAGCTGTTTGACGAGGATTTCGCCGAACGTTTCGATTTCGACATCCACGACGCGACGAAGCTGATCCCCGAGGAGGTGGTCGAACCGGTCGTCGTGGGCACTATGACGCTGGACCGCGCCGTCGACAATTTCTTCGCCGAGACCGAGCAGGTGGCCTTCTGCACCCAGAACGTCGTTCCGGGGATCGACTTCACCGACGATCCGCTGCTGCAGGGGCGCAACTTCTCCTACCTCGACACCCAGCTGAAGCGGCTGGGCGGGCCGAACTTCACCAAGATCCCGGTGAACCAGCCCAAGGGCTGCCCGGTGGCCAACTTCCAGCAGGACGGCCACATGCAGACGGACCAGCACATCAAGGGCCGCGTCAATTACGAGCCGAACGGCTGGGACGAGGGCCCGCGCGAAGACCCGCTGGAGGGGTATTCCAGCTTCCCGGCGCAGGCCGAGGGGCGCAAGGTCCGGCTGCGGCCCGAAAGCTTCAACGACCACTACAGCCAGGCCCGGCAGTTCTACATCAGCCAGACCGAGGTCGAGCAGGCGCATATCCGCGACGCCATCGTCTTCGAGCTGTCGAAGTGCCAGATGGCCGCGGTGCGCGAGCGGGTGGTCAGCCACCTTCTGCACATCGACAAGGACCTGGCGGAAGGCGTGGCCGAGGGGCTGGGCATGGGCAAGCTGCCCAAACCCGCCCCGGCCGCCCAGCCGGTGAAGGAGCTGGAGCCCTCGCCCGCCCTCAGCCTGCTGCGCAACGGCCCCGGCAACTTCAAGGGCCGGACCATCGGCGTGCTCGTCTCGGACGGGGCCGAGGCAGAGCTGCTGGAGGCGCTGAAGAAGGCGGCCGAGGCCGAGGGCGCCATGCTGAAGATCGTCGCCCCCACGATCGGCGGGATCAGGGACTCCGCCGGCAACGCCTGGCCGGCGGACGAGAAGGTCGACGGCGGCCCGTCGGTCCTCTTCGACGCCGCGGCGATCGTGCCGGGCAAGGACAGCGTCGATGACCTGGCGGCAGAGCCGACCGCGCGGGACTTCCTGAACGACGCGGTGGCGCATTCCAAGTTCGTCGCCCTGGCGCCCGCCGCGGAGGCGCTGGTGAAGGCCTGCGGCCTCGATGGCAAGCTGGACGACGGCTGCCCCGCGCTGGCAAAGCCCGCCGATGCGGAAAGCTTCGTGAAGGCCTGCCGCGATCTGCGGTACTGGGCGCGCGAAATGGACTGAAAAGGGAACGAAACTACCGCTTGCGGCGTTTTCTAATCGGTCAGGATGCCTGGGGGTTCCTGTCCCCCAGGCTAGCCCCCGCGTGCCCCGGCCGGGCCTCTGGTCCTGGTCCCAACGGGGTCAGAGGTTCGGCGGGATGGTGCGGCCTCGGTGCCCCGGCCCGAGCTTCGGTGAACCTTCAAAACAGCTGAATACGACGCCGCATGCGGGACGGATGCGCCCGCTACTTGGTGCTCGGTCCCGCGGTGCTAGCTTTGGGTGCGAAGACGGCGGCGGAGCCTTGCTTGGCCACCCGCTCGACCTGGGGCGAGGGCAGGGCGGTCTTCAGCGGCAGGTCGATGAAGAAGGTCGTCCCGCG
>JBPEXR010000486.1:0-8284 GCA_052031355.1 Paracoccaceae bacterium | reverse complement strand
GCGCCGAGTCGAGCGAGGACATGATCGCCGCGATCAGCGCCGCCATGATGAGGCCGCGCAGCCCCAGCGGCATCAGCTCGAAGGCCAGCGTCGGGAAGGCCAGGTCGGGCGTCTCCAGCTCGGGGTAGAGTTGCAGCGCGATGATCCCCGGCACAATCATCAGGAACAGGTTCGGGATCTTCAGGAAACCGGCGAAGATCGCCCCCAGTTGGCCCGAGCGCAGGTCCTTGGCGCCCAGGGTGCGCTGCACGACGAACTGGTTGATCGTCCAGTAGTAAAAGCCCAGCAGGATGACGCCCCAGATCCCCGGCCAGGGCAGGAAGTCGTCGCCCATCGGCAGGATCAGGTGCTGCTGGCGCTCCTCCAGCCCGGTGAAAAGCTCGCCCCAGCCGCCGATCTCCTGCAGCCCCAGCCAGAAGAGCGCCGCGGCCCCGATGATCAGCAGCACCGCCTGCACCGTGTCGGTGACCACCACCGCCGAGAGCCCGCCGAGGATCGTGTAGAGCCCCGCCACCAGCGCCAGCACCGCCACCGCCGACCACAGGTTCAGGAACCCCGTGACGTTGGAGATGACGAGCCCCCCGGCGTAAAGCGCGCCGGCGGTGTCGATGAACATGATGGCCAGGATGGTGAACAGCGAGAACGCCCGGCGCGAGCGCACGTCGTAGCGTTTTTCCAGGAACTCCGGCACGGTCGAGACCTTGGCCCGCAGGTAGCTGGGCAGGATGAAGATCGCGAAGAGCACCAGGACCAGCCCGGCCGTCCATTCGTAGTTGAAGATCGAGATGCCGTTGTCATAGGCCCCGCCCATCAGGCCGACGAAGCTGGACCCGCTCATGTTCGAGGCGAAAAGCGAAAAGCCGATGAGGTACCAGGGGATGGTGCGCCCGGCGAGGAAATAACCCTCGGACCCGGTGCCGCGGTTCTTGCGGCTGACGTAAAGGCCGTGGGCAATGACCCCGACGAAGTAGATCACCACGATCGCGTAATCGATCCAGTGCAGGTCGAACTTCGCGCCTTCCATGGGCGGCCCCCCTCGCATCCGTTCCCGGGCAAAACGCCGCGGCGCGGGGGGTAGTTCCGGAATCATGCCGGCTGCGGCGGGCCGGCGCACGGGGTGGGCGCGGTCTGGAACCCCTGCCCCGGTGCGGCGCGTTGGCCTGCCGGAAGGAGGTGCGATGCGCGGCACGGCTTGGACCCTGGCAACGCTTCTGGCGGGATTTGCCCTGCTGCAGATGTCGAACGGGCTGCAGGGCACGCTGCTGGCGGTGCGCGCGGGCCTCGAAGGCTTCGGCGCGCTGCCCACCGGCTTGATCATGTCGGGCTTTTTCGCCGGCATGTCCCTTGGCTCGCTGATCGCCCCGCGGCTGATCGACGGGGTCGGCCATATCCGCACCTTCGCGGCGCTGGCCTCGCTGGCCTCGGCGGCGGCCCTGATGCACCTGATGTTCGTGAACCCCTGGGTCTGGATCGCGGTGCGCAGCCTGACGGGGTTCGCCTTTGCCGGGCTGATCATCGTGACCGAAAGCTGGCTCAACGCCTCGGTCAGTTCCGCCTACCGGGGGCGGCTGCTGTCGATCTACGGCATGGCGGGCATGGCCGCGGGGGCGGCGGGGCAATTCCTGCTGAACCTGGGCGATCCGGCGGAATTCACCCTCTTCGTTCTCGTCTCCATCGTGATGTCGCTGGCGCTGGTGCCGATCTCGCTGGCGCGGGTGCAGGGCCCGGGGCACGAGGGCGCGCAGGAGCCGCCGTCGCTGCGCCGCCTGTGGCGCCTGTCGCCCTACGGCGCGGTCTCGGCTGCGCTGGTGGGCGCCTCCATCGGCACGTTCTACGGCCTCGCGCCGCTTTTCGCGCAGCAGCTGGACTATACCCAGGCGCGGATCGCGGCGCTGGTTGCGGCCTTCACCATCGGCGGGCTGTTGCTGCAATTCCCGCTGGGCTGGATCTCGGACCGGATGAGTCGCCGCGCGCTGGGGATCGGCCTGGGCCTCGCCGGCGCGGCGCTGCTGCTGGTCGCCCTGCCCCTGCCGGTGCCGCCGCCGTGGATCCTGCTGGCCATCGGCTTCACCGTGGGCGGGCTGATCCTGCCGGCACAATCCATCGTCACCGCCCATGTGCATGACCGCGCGCCCGGCACCGCGCGGCTGTCGGTGGCCGGTGGTCTGATCCTGATGCAGGGCCTGGGCGCGGCGGTCGGCCCGCTGGTGGGCGGCGCGCTGATGGACCTGCTGGGCCCGCGCGGTTTGCTGCTGGCGCTGGCGCTGATGCAGGGCAGTATCGCCGGCTGGGGCCTGCTGCGCGTCAGCATCAAAAGCGATCCGGAAACCCGCGACCGCCGCGGCGCCCGCCCGCTGACGCCGCACCCGGTCGAGGGCGAGCTGACGCGCGACGCGCCGCAGGACGGGGGCGACGGCGCGCCGCCCCCCGCCCCTCAGGGCCAGAGCAGGTAGAGATAGCCGAGGTACCCGGCCAGCAGGGCCGCCCCCTCCCACCGCGCGATGCGCAGCCCGGTCGCGGCGAAAAGGACAAGCGCCAGCGACACGCCGATCATCAGCGGGCTGTCGAAGCGGGTGATCTGCTCGGGCACCGGTCCCGGGGCGATCAGCGCCGTCGCCCCGCCGATGCCGAGGATGTTGTAGATATTGGAGCCGACGATATTGCCGAAGGCCACGTCCGCCTGCCGTTTCACCGCCGCCATGAGGGAGGTCACAAGCTCGGGCATCGAGGTGCCGACGGCGACGATGGTCAGCCCGATGACCGTGTCGGGCACGCCGAAGGATTCGGCCAGCGCCACCGCGCCGCGCACCAGGAAGACCCCGCCCAGCACCACCAGCGCCAATCCCCCGACGGCGATCAGCAGGGGCCACAGCAGGCCCGTCGCACCGCCGCTCGCCTGCCCCGGCGCCAGGCCCGGGTCTGCCGCGGCAAGGGCGGCGGCCTTGCCCTGCACCGCCCCGGGGGCGGCGGAAGCACGCTCCTGCCGGAATGCCAGCCAGACGTAGGCCACCAGCGCGGCGACGAACGCCAGCCCCACCGCGCGGCCCATCGGCACAACGAAGGCCAGCGCCGCGAAGATGCCGGCCACCGCCAGCATCACCACCGCGTCGCGCTTCAGCGCCGAAGAGGCGACGGCGATGGGATAGACCATCGCCGAAAGGCCGACGATCAGCAGGATGTTGGCGATGTTGGAGCCGACGATATTGCCGTAGGCGATCCCCGGAAAGCCGCTGAGCGCGGCCTGGACGGAGGTCACGAGCTCCGGCGCCGAGGTGCCGAATCCGACCAGCGTCAGCCCGATCACCAGGGGTGAGACGCCCAGCCGTTCGGCCACCTTGACCGCGCCGCGCACCAGAAGATCGCCGCCCAGGATCAGCAGCGCCAAACCGCCCAGCAGCGGCAGCCAAAGGTCGAACATCATCCCTCCGTGCGGGGCATGCCCCGACGCCGGCCCGATGCCGGCCGTGGCGCCCCGCTGCGTCTAGTGATGGGGTTTTGGCGCGGCGTTTCAAGGCGTTCGGGCGGGTATTTCGCGCGCCGCCGCCTCCCGCCACGCCCGGCCCGCCGCGCCCCCGGCCAAGTCTGCCCCGCCGAAACTCGCCTTCCGCGGTTCCGCGGGCCCCGGCACTCCCCCCGCGGCGCGAAAGGCTTGTGTCACATCGCCAAGCGGCTACGGTAAACCCATCACCCCGGCGGGCGCGCGTCAGACGTCATCAAGAAGATCCGCGCGGGGGGCATGAAGGGAGGACGACCATGACCAAAGACTTCAAACTTCTGCTCGGGGCCTCGGCGATCGCGCTGATGTCGCTGGGCGGCGCCGCCGCGGCCCAGGACTGCGAGCGCGGGACGCTGGACAGCCGCTATTGCGACACCGACGGCGACCTGATCGCCGATATTCCCAGCGACGAAAGCCAGCAGATCGACCCCGACACGCTGATCTTCGCCTACACCCCGGTCGAGGATCCGGCCGTCTACAAGGAAGCCTGGTCCGATTTCCTGGACTTCCTGTCCGAGAAGACCGGCAAGGAGATCGTCTTCTTCCCGGTCCAGTCGAACGCCGCGCAGATCGAGGCGATGCGCTCGGGCCGGCTGCATATCGCGGGGTTCAACACCGGCTCCAACCCGCTGGCGGTGAACTGCGCCGGCTTCAGGCCCTTCACCATCATGGCCGGCGAGGACGGCTCTTACGGCTACGAGATGGAGATCATCACCCACCCCGATTCCGGCATCGAGAAGGTCGAGGATATCAAGGGCGGGCAGCTGGCCTTCACCTCGCCCACGTCGAACTCGGGCTTCAAGGCGCCCTCGGCGATCCTGAAAAGCGATTTCAACCTGGAGGCCGAGCGTGACTTCGAGCCGGTCTATTCCGGCAAGCACGACAACTCGATCCTGGGCGTGGCGAACAAGGACTACCCCGCCGCCTCGATCGCCAACTCGGTGAAGGCGCGGATGCTGGCCCGCGGCGTGGTCAGCGACGACCAGCTGGTGACGATCTACAAGTCCCAGACCTTCCCGACCACCGGCTACGGCGTGGTGCACAACCTCAAGCCCGAGCTGCAGCAGGCCATCCAGGACGCCTTCTTCGAGTTCGAATGGGAAGGCACCTCGCTGGAGGAGGAATTCTCCAAGAACGGCGAGGCGCAGTTCATCCCGATCACCTACCAGAAGGAATGGGAAGTGATCCGCAAGATCGACGCGGCCAACGACGTCAGCTACGCCTGCGAATAACCAGACCCCCGGCGGGGGCCCGGCCCCGGGCCCCCGCCCAAAGGAGGGAGAGCAGGAAGGCAACATGCTGCGTCTCAAGAAACTGACCAAGACCTACAAGACCGGCGACAAGGCCTTGAAGGAGATCGACCTCGAGGTGCCCAACGGGCAGGTCGTGGCGCTGATCGGGCCTTCGGGCGCCGGCAAATCGACCATGATCCGCTGCATCAACCGGCTGGTAGAGCCGACGGGCGGCGAGGTCTGGCTGGACGATACCGAGCTGACGAGCCTGGGCGCCGGCGCCCTGCGCCGGGCGCGGCGCTCGATGGGGATGATCTTCCAGGAATACGCCCTCGTCGAACGGCTGACGGTGATGGAGAACGTGCTGTCGGGCCGCCTCGGCTACGTCGGCTTCTGGCGCAGCTTCCTGCGCAAGTACCCCCAGAAGGACGTGGACGAGGCCTTTCGCCTGCTCGACCGCGTGGGCCTTCTGCACATGGCCGACAAGCGCGCGGACGAGCTGTCGGGCGGGCAGCGCCAGCGTGTCGGCATCGCGCGCGCGCTGATCCAGGACCCCAAGCTGCTGCTGGTGGACGAGCCGACGGCCTCGCTCGACCCCAAGACCAGCCGCCAGATCATGCGGCTGATCACCGAACTTTGCCGCGAGCGCGGATTGGCGGCGATCATCAACATTCACGACGTGGCGCTGGCGCAGATGTTCGTGCAGCGCGTCGTCGGCCTGCGCTTCGGCGCGATCGAGTTCGACGGCCCGCCCGAGGCGCTGACCCCCGAGGTGCTGACCCTGATCTACGGCGAGGAAGACTGGGAAGCGACCATCGAGAAGGTCGAGGACGCGGACGACGACGACGACGGCACCCCCGCCCCCATCGAGGCCGCGCTATGAGCGAGCGCGAATTGGACGCGGTGCTGGGCCGGGGCTGGCGCAAGCCGCATTTCATTCCCAACCCGCTGTTGCGCTGGGGCCTTCTTCTGGGCTTCGCCGCCTACCTGGTGCTGGCCGTTCTGACCATCGAGGTGGATTGGAACCGCGTCTACGAAGGCCTCGACCGCGGCTGGCAGTTCATCCTGTCGTTCACCCGGCCCGATTTCGTCTCGCGCTGGGGCGACATCTGGGAGGGGCTGATCGAAAGCATCGTGATGACCGTCGCCGCCTCGGTCGTGGGCATCGCGATCTCCATTCCCATCGGCCTGGGCGCGGCGCGCAACATCGCGCCGCTGCCCGTCTACCTGGTGTGCCGCGCCATCGTCGCCGTCAGCCGCGCGCTGCAGGAGATCATCGTCGCGATCCTTCTGGTGGCGATCTTCGGCTTCGGCCCGCTGGCCGGTTTCCTGACCCTCAGCTTCGCCACCATCGGCTTTCTGTCGAAACTGCTGGCCGAGGACATCGAGGCAATGGACCGCGTGCAATCCGAGGCGATCCGCGCCTCCGGCGCGCGCTGGCTGCAATGGATCAACTACGGGGTTCAGCCGCAGGTGATGCCGCGCCTGGTGGGCCTGTCGATGTACCGCATCGACATCAACTTCCGCGAAAGCGCGATCCTGGGCCTTGTCGGCGCCGGCGGCATCGGGGCGACGCTGAACACCGCCTTCGACCGGTACGAGTATGACACCGCCGCGGCGATCCTGATCCTGATCATCGGCATCGTCATGGCGCTGGAATACCTCTCCGGCGTGATCCGCGCGAGGGTGCAGTAATGCCGGTGATCGAACAATCGGGCGTGCAGGTCTGGCGCCGGCGCACGCGGGGCGCGGCGCTGATGCGCTGGTTCGGCTGGCTGCTGGGCATCGCCGTTTTCCTGGTCTGCTGGCAGCGCATCTCGGAGGCGACGACGTGGTTCTTCGTCTGGGATGCCCCCCGCATCGCCGAGGATATCTGGACCCGTGCCACGCCGCCGCGCTGGGAATACATCGCCCAGTTGGGCCGCCCCGTCTGGGACACGATCAACATCGCCACGCTGGGCACGCTGATCGCCCTGTGCCTGGCGGTGCCGGTCGCCTTCCTGGCGGCGCGCAACACCACGCCGTCGCGCCTGCTGATCCGGCCGGTGGCGCTGCTGATCATCGTCGCCACCCGCTCGATCAACTCGCTGATCTGGGCGCTGCTCCTGATCGCCATCATCGGTCCCGGCGTCTTTGCCGGGGTCGTCGCCATCGCCATCCGCTCGATCGGGTTCTGCGCAAAGCTGCTCTACGAGGCGATCGAAGAGATCGAGGAGGCGCAGGTCGAGGCGATCACCGCGACGGGCGCCTCGCGCTGGCAGGTGATGACCTATGGCATCGTGCCGCAGATCCTGCCCGCCTTCGCCGGAATCGCCGTCTTCCGCTGGGACATCAACATCCGAGAATCCACCGTGCTGGGGCTGGTGGGCGCGGGCGGCATCGGGCTGCAGCTCTCCGCCTCGCTGAACGTGCTTGCCTGGCCGCAGGTCAGCCTGATCCTGCTGGTGATCCTGGTGGCGGTGGTGATCAGCGAATGGGTCTCGGCCAAGGTGCGGGGCGCGATCATCTGATGCAGATGGATGCGCCCCAGGCCCTGGCGGCCTACGAGGCCGCGCGCCACCGCCTGCCCGCGCCCCGACCCCGCGGCGCGCCCCGCCGCGCCGCCACGCTGGAGGATCTGGCCGGCGATTACGACGCCTTCTTCCTGGACGCCTTCGGCGTGCTCAACGTCGGGGAACGTGCCATCGAGGGCGTGCCGGGCCGCGTGCGGGCGCTGCAGGCCGCGGGCAAACGGGTGCTCATCGTCTCCAACGCCGCCGGCTTCCCGCAGGCGCGGCTGATGGAGAAATACACCCGCCTCGGCTACGACTTTGCGCCCGAGGACGTGATCACCTCGCGCCAGGCGCTGGCGGCGGCGGTGGACGAAGACGTGGCGCAATGCGCCACCTGGGGACTGATGATCAGCGACGGCGTGGACGCGGCCGAGTTCGAGGCCCTGCCCCACGTCCGCCTGCGCGACAATCCGGCCGATTACGACGCCGCCGAGGCCGTTCTGATGATCGGCAGCGCCACCTGGACCGAGGCACGACAGGCCCTGCTGGAGGAGGCTCTGGCCCGCCGTCCGCGCCCCGTCTACGTCGGCAACCCCGACATCGTGGCCCCGCGCGAGCAGGGTTTTTCGCTGGAGCCGGGGCACTTCGCGCACCGCCTGGCCGACAGCACGGGGATCGCGCCGCGCTTCTTCGGCAAACCCTTCGGGAACATCTACGATCTGGCCTTCGCCCGTCTTGGGGGCGACATCCCGCGCGAGCGGGTGGTGATGGTGGGCGACAGCCTGCACACCGACATCCTGGGCGCACAGGTCGCCGGCATCGACGGCGCGCTGGTCACCGACCACGGCTTTCTCGCCGGTCAGGACGTCGCGGAGGCGATCCGCGTCACCGGCATCGTGCCCGACGTGGTTCTGCCCCGGCCCTGACGGGCAGCGGGAAAAGAGCGCTGCGCGCCGCCCGATGCTTCCGAAGATCAGGTGACCCTCGGTCACAGGCTGCCCCGGATGGCGAAGCTGAAGTCGGCCAGGCCGTCGCGGTCCAGGTCGCCAGCCTGGACGCCGTTG
>JBPEXR010000485.1:0-1502 GCA_052031355.1 Paracoccaceae bacterium | reverse complement strand
GGCGCAGTTTCTCGGCCCGGGGCACGTCGCGCTCCTCCGGCGGCAGCGGCGGGCCGAGATCAGGGTTCAGCCGGCAGCGCAGCGCGATGTAAAGGATGAACATCGCCGCCATCATCAGCCCCGGCAGCACCCCCGCCAGCCACAATTGCCCGACCGGCTGGCGTGCGATCATCGCGTAGAGGACCAGCACCACCGAGGGCGGCACCAGGATGCCGAGAGAGCTTCCCGCCTGGACCACCCCCGTGACCATCCGCTTGTCGTATCCGCGTTTCAAAAGCTCCGGCAGGGCGATGGTCGCGCCGATGGCCATGCCCGCCACCGACAGCCCGTTCATCGCCGAGATCAGCACCATCAGCCCGATGGTGCCGATCGCCAGCCCGCCGCCCAGCCCGCCCATCCAGACGTGGAACATGCGGTACAGATCGTCCGCGATCCGCGATTCCGACAGCACGTAGCCCATGAAGATGAACATCGGCAGCGTCAGCAGCGGGTACCATTTCATCAGCTTCATCGCCGCCGAGAAGCCCAGGTCGTACCCGCCCCGGTCCCCCCAGAGCAGCAGCGCCGCCATGACCGCGACAAAGCCGATGGCGCCGAAGACGCGCTGGCCGGTCAGCAGCATGACCATCATGGTCGAGAACATCAGGATGGCGATCATTTCATAGGGCATCAGATGTCCTCACCCCGCAGACGCAGGATATCCTTCAGAAGTTCGGAAACGGCCTGCAGCAGCATCAGCACGATGCCGGCGCACATGATCAGCTTGATCGGCCACAGGTAGGGGCGCCAGGCGGTCGGGCTGCGCTCGCCGCCGTACTGGAAGGCGTAGATCGTGCTGTCGATCCCGCCCCAAAGCAGGATGCCGAGGTAGGCGATCAGGAACAGCACGGTGAAAGCATCCACCCCCGCCTTCCGGCGCGGCGACCATTCCCCGTACAGCAGGTCCATGCGCACGTGCGCGCCCATCTGCATCGAATAGGGCCCGCCCAGGATGTAGTAGGCGACCATGGCGAACTGGGCCATCTCCAGCGTCCATAGCGAGGGCAGGAAGAAGGTCTTGGAGATCGAGGACCACAGCAGGATGCCCATCATCACGAAGATGCCGTACATCACCAGCCGCCCGATCCAGCGGTTGGCCCGGTCGATCACCCCGATGTAGCTTAGCGCGGCGTGCCGCATCCCTCCCCCCGTTTCTGCGCCTAGGTGGCGCCCCGTTCGCCTGCGCCCCGTTCGCCTGCGCCCTGTTCGCCCGCAGATTGCGCCAGCCCCTCGGCCAGCAGCGGCGCCAGCTCCGCCGCGACGCGGGCGATCTGGTCCGGGCTGCGCAGCAGGTCGTTGCGGACCTCCAGCATGACATTCGCCAGCCCGCGCGGCAGCGCGTGTTCGGCCAGTGTATGCGTGACCCCGTCCTTCGCGGAATAGGGCGCGTTCAGGCGGGTGATCATCTTCGTGTGGCGCGGCGCCAGATCCAGCAGCGCCCGCGCCAGCCGGTCGTCGCGGTC
>JBPEXR010000484.1:0-3282 GCA_052031355.1 Paracoccaceae bacterium | reverse complement strand
GAGTATTTTTGGCGAGATGAAGGGGGGATCCGGGGGCGGATCGGGGTGGATTCGTCCCGCTTGGGTGCTGGGGCGCCTGAGTTGGGTTTTGGCCGGGTTGGGCTGGAATCGTGTCGCTTTGCGCGTTTGGAGGGTGAGGGCGCCCCCATCTAGCGGCAGGGTGGTGAGGGACGGTCTAACGGAGGGTTTTGGCGGGCGAACGCTCTGATTTTCTGTTCTCCGACATCAGCTTGCCCCGGCCTGGCGTGAGCGGTGGGGGCTGCATCCCTTCGGGCTGGTCCTGGCACCCTGGCGCCTTTCTCGGGGCGGAACGCGCGTTTCAGGCTGGATTAGTCTCTATCGCCGGATTTGCCGCGGCGGTCTCGGGGGCGGGCGCATGCGGCTGCAACTCCAGGCGGGGCGGGGCGCCGGCCTCTCCGGGGTGGGCGATCAGCCGCCAATCGCAGGGCGGGGCGCTGCGGGCGCGGCGACGGGAGAGGTGCCAGGGGCCGAGCGGGGCAGGCCCCGCGGCGGGCGCGGGCGCGCAGCGTAGGTCTGGCGGGGCAGAATCCGGCGGGGCGGGGGCCATGTGCCAGCGCGTCTCCACCCCCGCGGCGCCGCCCGCGCCGGGGGTCAGCAGCAGGCCCAGCGGCGCGGCGGCCTTGCCCCCGCCCAGGCCCGCGGCCTCCGCCCCGCCCGCCTCGGCGGCCAGGTGCAGCCGGCGCACCGGGGTCAGGCCGGGGGCCTCCGGCACCTCGGCCACCACGAGGGGCACGGCGCCCGAGCGCAGCGCCTCCTCCATCGTCCAGAGCAGGTCCTCGGCCCGCCGGGGCGCCAGGAAGAGAAACCGCGCGGGGGCGGCGAAATCGCGCATCCCGTCGGGGTTCAGGGCGGCGCTGTCCCAGCCCGGGGCGATCCAGATCACCGGGCCGTCCAGCCGGGCGGCCAGGCACAGGGCGAAGGCGTGGCGGGAGGGGCCCGCGCATTCGTGCAGCCGGCCGCGCGCCAGCCCCGCCCCGGCACCGGGCGCCAGCGCCACCTCGGGGCGGTCGGCGCGCCGCGCCCCCGAGGCGCGGGCGAGTCGGGTGAGCAGGGCATGGGTCATGCCCCAAGGGTACATGTTCGCTTTTTGTTCCGCAATCCTTCGCGCCGGCCCACGCCGCGCCGCGCGCCCTTGCACCCGGCGCCCGCGCCGCTACCTTGCGGCCACCCAGGCAAGGAGACCCAGATGCGCATGAACCCCCTCGGCCGCACCGGCCTGACCGTCAGCGAGCTGTGCCTCGGCACCATGACCTACGGCAACCAGACCCCGCCCGAGGATGCCCACGCGCAGATGGACCGGGCGCTGGACGCGGGGATCAACTTCCTCGACACCGCCGAGATGTACCCGGTGAACCCCGTCTCCGCCGAAACGCTGGGCCGCAGCGAGGAGATCATCGGCGACTGGCTGGTGCGCACCGGGCGGCGCGCCGAATGGATCATCGCCACCAAGCATTCGGGGCAGGGGATGGAGCACGCCCGCGGCGGGGCGCCGATCTCGGCCGCGACGATTCCGCAGGCGATCGAGGAATCGCTGCGCCGGCTGCGCTGCGACTACATCGACCTCTACCAGTTCCACTGGCCCAACCGCGGCAGCTACATGTTCCGCAAGAACTGGCATTTCGACCCCAGTTCGCAGAACACCGGCGAGACGCTGGCGCATATGGAAGAGGCGCTGGAGGCGCTGCAGCGCCAGGTCGAGAAGGGCAACATCCGCCATTTCGGCCTGTCGAACGAAAGCGCCTGGGGGACCCTTCAGTGGCTGCGCCTGGCCGAAGCGGGCCACGGGCCGCGCGTCGCCTCGGTGCAGAACGAATACTCGCTCATGTGCCGCCTCTACGACACCGACATGGCGGAGGTGAGCCACCACGAGGACGTGGGCCTGCTCGCCTTCTCGCCCCTGGCGGCGGGGTTCCTGACCGGCAAGTACCAGGACGGCGGCGTGCCCGGCGGCTCGCGCAAGTCGCTGAACCCGACGATGGGCGGGCGCGAGGGGGAGCGTGTGCGCCCCGCGGTCGCGGCCTACCACGCGCTGGCGCGCGAACACGGGATCGACCCGGTGCACATGGCGCTGGCCTGGGCGGCGCGGCGGCCCTTCACCGCCTCGGCCATCTTCGGCGCCACGACGTTGGACCAGCTCGAGGCGCTTCTGGGCGCGGCGGAGGTGGAGCTGAGCGACGAGCTGTGCGAGGCGATCGACGGGGTGCACAAGGCTCACCCGATGCCGTTCTGACGGCGGCGCGCGCCCCCGGAAGGGGCGGCGTGGGCTCTCAACCCTCGATCTCCTCGGCCCAGGCGCGCAGCCGGGCGGGCAGGGCGCGGGCGGTGACATCCGCCTCGCGCACCAGCCGGTCGAAATGGCCGGTGAAGGCCTGCACCCGCGTGGTGTCGCGGAAGGCCAGGTATTGCTCGCCCACGTAGAGAACCGCCAGCATCGGCCCGAAGATCGTCAGCGGGGCCGAGAACAGCCGCCGCGCATCGAACAGGTAGACCCGCAGCCGCGGGTAAAGTGCCTCGAGCAGCGAGATCAGATGCGCGGTCTGGGCGCGGCGCAGCGCCGCGGGCAGGTCGCGGTAATAGCCCTGGCCGCGCACGAAGGTCTCGACCTCGTAGATCGGCAGCGCCATCTCGACGTCCGAATGCGCCGCGCGCAGGAGGTGCAGCCGGTCCTGCGACGCGCCGATCGCCTGCGCGGCCGATCGGCCGATGTGGGGCGCGTACTCCCATTCCAGCATCTCGGGCGTCTTCAGCATGTCGGGCAGGGCGGCCGGGACGTGGCGCATCTTGTAGCCCGCCGCCTCGCGGTGCCATTCCAGGATCTGCCGGTCGACCGGGGCGCGCGTCGCCTCGGTGATCGTCATCGAGGCCGCCAGAAGGTCCGCCGCGCTTTCCGGGCGGTCCGAGAGGGACAGCAGCCAGTCAGCCGAAACCCCCAGGGCCGCCGCGCAGGCGCCCACCAGATGCGCGTTGGGCAGGCGCGCGCCGTCGCCCTTCAGAAGCTGCGAGATGGTCGAGCGGTCGGCCCCCGTGGCCCGCGCCAGGGCGGATTGCGTGACCCCTGCCTCGCGCATCGCCCGGTCGAGGCGGTCCCGAAAGGCCAGGGCGCGGGCGCGTTTGTCGATATTTGTCAACATCGGTGAATATCCCCCCGTTCTGGGATTTCTGTTAACTATACACCGAATTCTCACGGTTCGGGGCGCGGCGTAATCTTACCCGCAAAAAGGACCGAGGAGATGAGCAAACGAAACCGCCGCGCGCCTGCCC
>JBPEXR010000483.1:0-2856 GCA_052031355.1 Paracoccaceae bacterium | reverse complement strand
CTGTTGCGGCACGCCAGCCTTGGCACGCCCCTGCCGCCAAGCGCGCTGGAGGCGGCGGCGCGCGGCGCGGCGGCGAGCTTCCCGGTGGCGGCGCGGGACCTGATGCCGCGCTATCAGGGCCCGGCGCTGGGCGCGCGGCTGCGGCAACTGGAGGCGGCCTGGATCGCTTCGGGCTTCACGCTGGACCGGGCGGCGCTGCTGGCCCTGCCGGAGGGGGCGCCGCCGGCCGGATAGACTTCGCCGCGCGGGCGGGGTAACCCAAGGGAAACCCCGGCGGCGATCCGGGCAGATCGGACCCCCGCGCATGCGCCGGCCCCCTCGACCCGCCGCGCGCCGGGCGGAGGGTGCCCATGTTTCGGTTTTTCGAGAATCTCGTCGACCCCTACCAGCGCTATGCCGCCGAGGATGTGCCGCCGCGCCGCCTCTGGCCCTTCCTTCTGCGCTATGCCGGGCCGTTCCGCGGGGTCTTCTGGGCCGCGGCGATCCTGTCGTTGCTGGTGGCGGCGGCGGAGATCGCGCTGATCTGGGCGATGGGCTGGCTGGTCGACATCCTGACGGGAGATCCGGCGCAGGTCTGGCAGGACTACGGCACGGTGCTGATCGGCCTGGCGCTGGCGGTGCTGCTGTTGCGCCCGGCGCTGCACGTGGTGGACGTTCTGGTGCTGAACAACGCGATCCTGCCGAACTTCGGCACGCTGATCCGCTGGCGGGCCCATGCGCATGTGCTGCGCCAGTCGGTCGGCTGGTTCGAAAGCGATTTCGCCGGGCGCATCGCAAACCGCATCATGCAGACGCCCCCCGCGGCGGGCGAGGCCGTCTACGAGGTTTTCGACGCGATGACCTTCGCGGCGGCCTATATCGTCGGCGCGGCGATCCTGCTGGCCGAGGCGGACCCGCGGCTGGCGCTGCCGCTGCTGGCCTGGCTGGTCTTCTACGGCGGGCTGGTGCGCTGGACGGTGCGGCGCGTCGGCCCGGCCAGCAAGGCCGCTTCGGACGCGCGCAGCGAGGTGACGGGCCGGGTGGTCGACAGCTACACCAACATTCATTCGGTGAAGATGTTCGCCCACCACGAGACCGAGCTGACCTATGCCCGCGCCGCCATCGAACGGGCCCGCCGGACCTTCCAGGCGGAGATGCGCATCTACACGATCATGGACGTCACGCTGGTGGTGCTGAACGGTTTCCTGATCGTCGGGGTGACGGGCTGGGCGGTGGCGCTGTGGATGCAGGGCGCGGCAAGCGTCGGCACGGTGGCCGCGGCGACGGCGCTGACGCTGCGGCTGAACGCGATGACCGGCTGGATCATGTGGGCGCTGACCACCTTCTTCCGCCAGCTCGGCGTCGTCGCCGAGGGGATGGAGACGATCGCCCAGCCGATCACCCTGCTGGACAAGCCTGGCGCGCGTCCGCTGGAGCTGCGCGAGGGGCGCATCGCGGTGAAGGACCTCAGCCACCACTACGGGCGCGGGCGCGGCGGGCTGGCGCATCTGAACCTGGAGATCGCCCCGGGCGAGAAGATCGGCCTCGTCGGCCGTTCGGGGGCCGGGAAATCGACGCTGGTCAAGCTGCTGCTGCGCTTCTACGACCCCGAATCCGGGCGGATCGAGATCGACGGCCAGGACATCGGCGCGGTGACGCAGGACAGCCTGCGCCGGCACATCGGCATGGTGCAGCAGGACAGCGCCCTGTTGCACCGCTCGGTCCGCGACAACATCCTTTACGGCCGCCCGGACGCCACCGAGGCGCAGATGATGGCCGCCGCGCGGCAGGCCCAGGCGCATGAGTTCATCCCCGATCTGCAGGATGCCGCCGGGCGCCGCGGCTATGACGCCCATGTCGGCGAGCGCGGCGTGAAACTTTCCGGCGGGCAGCGCCAGCGCATCGCCCTGGCGCGGGTGATCCTGAAGGACGCGCCGATCCTGCTGCTGGACGAGGCGACCTCGGCCCTCGACAGCGAGGTGGAAGCGGCGATCCAGGACACGCTCTACGGGATGATGGAGGGCAAGACGGTGATCGCCATCGCGCACCGCCTGTCGACCATCGCGCGGATGGACCGCATCCTGGTGATGGACGAGGGCCGGATCGTCGAAGAGGGCACCCATGCCGCGCTTTTGGAGAAGGGCGGGCTATATGCCGGGTTCTGGACGCGGCAATCGGGGGGCTTCCTGTCCCTGGACGAGACCGCGCAAGAGGCACGGCAGGACACCGCGGCGCAATGAAACTGGACCACTGGATCGATGCCTTCCGCCCCGCCGAGGGCCCGCCCCCGCAACAGCTGGCGGCCTTCTTCGGCTGGGCCCTGCGCGGCGCCTGGCCGGCGCTGATCGTCGCCGCGGGCCTGTCGGCGCTGGCCGGGGTGATGGAGGTTTTCACCGCCTGGATCCTGGGCGCGGTGATCGACCGGGCGACCGAAAGCGGGCGCGAGGCTTTCTTCGACGGCTCGAACCTGGGGCTGATCCTGGGGGCGGTGGCCTTCTTCCTGCTGGCGCGGCCGCTGACCTTCGCCCTGTCCTCGGCCGCCAATTCGATCATCGTGCAGCCGAACGTGAACCCGCTGGTGCTGTCGCGCTTGCACCGCTGGACGCTGGGCCAGGCGGTGACCTTCTTCGACGACGATTTCGCCGGACGCATCGCGCAGAAGCAGATGCAGACCGCCCGCGCGGTCACCGATGTCACCGCCGAGACGATCAACGTCGTCGCCTTCGCGCTGGCCTCGCTGCTGGGGGCGGCGGTGCTGCTGCTGTCGATCAAGGCCGAGGTGGGCGCGCTTTTCGCGCTGTGGCTGGTCGGCTACGCGGTGCTGATCCGCTGGTTCCTGCCGCGCATCCGCAAACGCTCGGCCGGGCGGGCCGGGGC
>JBPEXR010000482.1:0-6870 GCA_052031355.1 Paracoccaceae bacterium | reverse complement strand
CTGCGCTGGCTATAGCTGGCAGGCAGGCAACGGGCGGGGAGGGCAGGCAGATGGACAAGGAAATGCGGCCGGGCGAGGTGGCGCTACCGCCGGGCACGGGCGCGGCGGGCGCGCTGGAGCTGACGGTGATCGGCCACCTGCGCACGCCCTGGGCGCGCGGCGACTGCCCGCGCAACATCACCGCCGCGCGCGAGGCGATGCGCGCCCCGGCGATGATCGAGCTTCTGCCGCCCTACGCGCCGGGCCTTTTGTCGATGAAGGCGGGCGATCCGATCTGGGTCCTGGCCTGGGCGGGTGCGGCGCGGCGCGACTTGATCGTGCAGGCCCCGCGGCACGCCTCCGGCCCGCGCGGCACCTTCGCCCTGCGCAGCCCGGTACGGCCGAACCCGATCCTGCTGTCGGCAGCGCGCATCCTGTCGCTGGACGCGGAGGCCGGGCGGATCGAGATCGACGCCAGCGATGCCTTCGACGGCACGCCGGTGCTGGACATCAAGCCCTGGATCGCGCGCATCGACGGCGCGCCGCCACCCGCCCCGGAGGGCTAGGCCGCGGGGGCCGTGGGCGTCTCGGCCGCGGCGGGGGCGGTCTCGCGCTCGTCCAGGAAGGCGGCGCTGTTCAGCACGGCTTCCTCGGCCGGGATGAAGGCGCGGCCGAAATCGGCCACCGTCTGACGGTTGTCGAGCTGCAGCCGCTTGCCCAGCCAGGGCACCACCGGGCGCAGCTGGGCGTCGAAGCGCGCGATGATGCGCAGCAGCCAGCCGGGCGCCTGCCGGGTGGGGATCTTGCGCGCCGGGTAGGCCGCCTTCATCGTGCGCCCGATCTCCAGCAGCGACATGAAGCTGTCAGCCGCCGGGTAGCGCTTGCCGATGGTGGCGGGCCGCTCCAGCGCCTCGACGTGCAGGAAGGCCACGTCGGCGACATCCACGACGGGGAAGGAGACATCGGGCACCATCGGGTCGCGGCCGCGCCAGAACCGCTCGACCGCCTCGATCGAGGAGCCGTAGTTGCCATCCAGCGGCCGCCCGGCGACGAGGCCCGGGTTGATCACCGTCAGCTGCATCTGGGGATGCTCGGCGGCGAAGTCCCAGGCGGCCTTCTCGGCCAGGGTCTTGGACTTGGTATAGGGGGTCACGGTGGGCGCTTCGAGCTGGCTCCAGTCGCCGGGGCCGACGCGGCCCTCGTGGCCATGCATCACCGCCTCCATCGAGGAGGTGAGCACCACCCGCGTCACCCCCGCTTCATGCGCGGCCCGCAGGGCCCGCAGCGCGCCGTCCACCGCCGGGCGGATCAACTCGTCCTCGTCCTTGGGCTGGGTCAGCGGGAAGGGCGAGGCGGTGTGGATCACCGCGTCCACGCCGGCCATCGCCTCGGCCCAGCCGGCGTCGCGGGTCAGGTCCAGGGCGATGAAGCTGAGGCGGTCCAGCGCCGCCGGGTCGGTCAGATGCGGCGCCAGGGCGTCGCGCACCTCGGCCGCGCGCCCCTCGCGGCGCAGCGAGCCGCGCACGTGGTAGCCGCGCCGCAGCGCCTCCAGCGCCACGGCCTTCGCGATGAAGCCCGTGATGCCGGTCAGAAGTATCGTGCCCTTGGCCATGCCGAACCCTTTGCCCTTCAAATGAACCCTTCGGTTCAATGCCCTTCCAAATGAACCGTTCAGTTCAATATGGGGCGGGGCCGGGCCGGTGCAAGATCAGCCCAGCAGGCGGCGCGCGATCACCTGGGCCTGGATTTCCGCGGCCCCCTCGAAGATCGACAGGATGCGCGCGTCGCACAGCAGGCGGGAAATCTCGTACTCCAGTGCGAAGCCGTTGCCGCCGTGGATCTGCACGCCGTTGTCCGCCGCCGCCCAGGCGACGCGGGCGCCCAGCAGCTTGGCCATCCCGGCCTCCAGGTCGCACCGCTTGCCGCTGTCCTTCTGGCGGGCCGAGAAATAGGTCAGTTGCCGCGCGATCATGATCTCCACCGCCATCATCGCCAGCTTGCCGGCGACACGCGGGAAGGCGATCAGCGGCTTGCCGAACTGCTTGCGGTCCTGCGCGTAGCGCAGCGCCTGCTCCATTGCCGCCTGCGCCACGCCGATGGCCCGGGCCGCGGTCTGGATGCGGGCGCTTTCGAAGGTCTGCATCAGCTGTTTGAAGCCGCGCCCCTCCTCGCCGCCCAGAAGGTTCTCGCCGGAGACGCGGAAGTTGTCGAAACCGATCTCGTATTCCTTCATGCCGCGGTAGCCCAGGACCTCGATCTCGCCGCCGCTCATCCCCGGGGTGGGGAAGGGGTCGGCGTCGGTGCCCGGGGTCTTCTCGGCCAGGAACATCGACAGCCCGCGGTGGTCGGTGCTGTCCGGGTCGGTCCGGGCGAGCAGGGTCATCACATGGGTGCGCGCGGCGTGGGTGATCCAGGTCTTGTTGCCGGTCACGCGCCAGTCGCCGCTATCGTCGCGCACCGCGCGGGTGCGCAGGCTGCCCAGGTCGGAGCCGGTGTTCGGCTCGGTGAAGACGGCGGTGGGCAGGATCTCCCCGCTGGAGATGCGCGGCAGCCAGTTGGCCTTCTGTGCCTCGGTGCCGCCGCACAGGATCAGCTCGGCCGCGATCTCGGACCGGGTGCCGAGGCTGCCGACGCCGATGTACCCGCGCGAGAGTTCCTCGGAGACGACGACCATCGCCGCCTTCGACAGGCCGAAGCCGCCGTATTCCTCCGGCACGGTCAGGCCGAAGACGCCCAGCTCGGCCAGGTCCTGGATCACCTCCATCGGGATCAGCTCGTCCTTCAGGTGCCAGCCGTGGGCGTGGGGGATGACCTTGTCGTCGGCGAAGCGGCGGAACTGGTCGCGGATCATCTCCAGCTCTTCGTCGAGGCCGGTGGCCCCGAAGCTGGCGGCGCCTGCCTGGTCCTGCATCAGCGCCACGAGGCGAACGCGGGCGGCGGGGCTGTTGCCGCGGGCGCGCAGCGCGGCGGCGGCGCCCTCGTTCAGCCAGGCGGTCTCCTCTGCCGTCAGGCCGATATCTTGCGGGCGCAGCATTTCCGTCTGGCTCATCGGCAGGCCGCCGGCGATCTGGCCGAGGTATTCGCCGAAGGCGATCTGCAGCAGCAGGGCTTCCATCTCGCCGAAGCGGCCCGCCCCCTCCAGCGTTTCGGCCCAGGCGTGCATCTGGCGCAGCGCCTCGGCATAGGTCGCCAGCCACGACAGGCCGTGCGCGGCGTCCTGGTGCTGTTCCAGCAGGGCCGGATCGACGCGCCCACCCTCGGACACGGCGGCGCGCAGACGCTCGGTCGCGGCGGCCTGAAGCGCGTCGAGATGGGGCAGAACCTCGGCGGCAAGCGTCAGCGCATCGCTCATCCGGGCGGTGATCGGGGCGGTTCCATCTGCGGGCATCGGGCTCTCCTTCCTCGTCAGGGCCGAGATAATCACTTTGCAGGTGCAGCGCAACATAAATGCGCAAGCGCAGAAAAATCGTTCGCAAAATTTCGCATGCGAATCGGCGTGCCAATCCCGGGAGGGGCTGGTAATTCCAGCCTCATGGACTTGGCTGCGCTCGGGCTCGACCCGCTAACCCTCACGCTTGCAACGGCGATCACCCTGGCCGCGGGGATCATCAAGGGCATGGTCGGTTTCGCCATGCCGATGATCATGATCTCGGGCCTGGCGGGCCTTCTGCCGGCAGAGGTGGCGCTGGCGGGGCTGATCCTGCCCACGGTGGTGTCCAATGTCATGCAGGTCTTTCGCCAGGGCGCGCGGGCGGCATGGGAATCGGCGCGCGGCTACGCGCTGTTCTTCGCGGCGATCGTGGTGACGCTGCTGGCTGGCGCGCAGATGATGCGCCTGGTGCCGGGCGAGGTGCTGCTGCTGCTGATCGGCGTGCCCATCACCCTTTTCGCCTTTCTGCAACTGATCGGCTGGCAGTTCCACCTGCCGGGCGGGCGCCGGCCGGGGCTGGAGATCGGTATCGGCAGCATCGCCGGCTTCATCGGCGGGTTTTCCGGCGTCTGGGGGCCGCCCACGGTGGCCTACCTGACCGCGCTGGGCACCGAGAAGCGCGAGCAGATGCGCGTGCAGGGCGCGCTTTACGGCGGCGGGGCGATCATGCTGCTGCTGGCGCACCTCGGCTCGGGCGTGCTGAACAAGGCGACGTTGCCGCTGTCGGCCTACCTGGTGGTGCCGGCCGCGCTGGGCATGTTCCTGGGCGGGCGCATCCAGGACCGCATCGACCAGGCGGCCTTCCGCAAGGCGACGCTGGCCGTGCTGCTGGTCGCGGGGCTGAACCTGGTGCGCCGCGGCCTGATGGGGTGATCAGCTGGGCCGCTCGACCCGCGGGTTGAGGTTCGCGATCTCGGTGATGAACGAGCGGATGTGCGTGCGCAGCCGGTCGTCCTGGATGCGCGAGAACATCGAGGCGATGCGCGCGGCTTCCTCGTCCATCTGGCTGCTTTCGGCATCGGGTTCGTCCGTCAGGCCGTCGAAGAAATAGGCCGGCGGCACGTTCAGGATGCGCGACAGTTCAAACAGTTTGCTGGCCGAGATGCGATTGCGGCCAAGCTCGTACTTCTGGACTTGCTGAAACGAGATGTTGAGGCCATTGGCCACGTCGGTCTGGGTGAGCCCGCGCATGACGCGCATCTGCTTCAGTTTCTTGCCCACATGCGTATCGACAGGATGCGACATGGGAATCTTCCCCCTCTTATTGTTCTCAACCAAGAATGGCGATCACAGCCTGCGCTTCAACCTGTTAGATTTTCGCTAATCGGGTAGATGGATGATACACGGATGGGTGATTTGTTTACCCGTCGCGCGTGCATCTATGTTATAAGCGCAATTCGGGATGATGGGACCGCGCCAGCGGCAGGCCTTGCGCCAGGGGAGAGATGGACAAACCAGTCAACCAACCGTTGCTGTTCGAGATGCTGCGCTCGTTTACCACGCTGGCGCAGACCCTCAACCTGTCGCAGACGGTGGCCCGGCTGGGCAGCACGCGCCAGACGGTGCGGCGCCACATCACCCTGTTGGAGCAAGCCCGGGGCGAGAAACTGTTCGAGCTGCGCGACCGGCAATACGTGCTGACCGACGCGGGCGAGCAGAGCCTGCGCGAGGCGCATGCCATATTGGAGCGCGGCCAGGCCTGGCTGATGAACGTCACCGGCCACGTCGGCGGGCTGGAGCATCTGTCGGTCACGCTGGACGGCGAGGCGCCCTACCACCTGCAGCAGCACCCGATCGAGCGGATCTGGACCCACGGCCCCGAGTTCCTGCGCGAGGCCGCCCGCGCCTGGACCGAGGCCGGCGGGCAGATCGAGCATCCGGCGCTGGCGGACATCCGGCCCTGGCTGATGGTCTATCGCCGCACCGGGGAGGATTGGCTTTGCGTCGAGATCGGCGAGCAAAGCTCCTACGCGACGTGGTTCGGCTGGGCCTGGGCGCGCAGCAGCGTCGGCCGGCCCCTGGGCGGCATGCCCGGCGGGCAGCGGTTCGCCGAGGTGATGGGCCAGCCGTTCGAGGATGTCTGGCTGCACCGCGGGCTGCGCCTCGACCACATCCACGCGCGGATCAAGGATGCCAACGGCTCGATGAGTCCGATCAACTACCAGCGGCTGCTGATGGGCTGCCGCTTCCCCGACGGCGATTTTGCCCTGGCCGCCATGGTCCACCGCAGCCGCGATCTGGAGATCGAGGGCGTGACCGCCGCCGATTTGGCGCAGATGCCCGAGAGCATGATCATGCCGGACGTGCGGCCCGGCGCGGAAGCGGCGCCCGAGGCGGCGCGCAGGCTGCCCCCGGAGGCGCCGCAGGCGATGGGCTAGCGGCCCGTCAGCCGGCGCCGAGCCTTTCGCTTTTCCGCCCCCGCCAACCGCAAAGATTGCGCTCTTCCGCGCGCGGCGCGCGGGCGACTTTGCCCGGCCCTCGGCGTATCCTGCAGGTGCGGGACCCGTCGCCTGGCATTGCCCGCGGGGGTCCTCGGCCTGGCGTCGGCCCGGATTCAAGGGTTCGGGTTGGCCCCTCGGGCGGAATGGGGGCGCTGCCCCCTCTGGCGCCTGCGGCGCCATTCACCCCCGGAGTATTTGGGGCGAGATGAAGGGGCGGGCGGGGCCTGCGCAAAAAATACGCCGCCCCCGGCGGGCTGCGATACACTTCCCCTCGTGCCGGATCACGAGGAGGGACACGTATGGCCATTCACGACGTTTTCGACGGGGCGCTCCTGATCGCAAGCGCCATGGACATCCTCTCGCGCCATGAGGTCAGCGTGACCGTGGGCGAGGACATGGAAGAATACCGCGCGCTGCTGGCGGAATACCGTCCCGAGCAGCCGCTGGGCCCGCCTTTTGATCCGCAACTCAATGACATCTCGGCCAGCAACGCCTTCTGGATCGTCGGCCGCGACCCCACGGGGCGCGTCGTGCATACACAGGCGATGCGGCTGATCGACCTGCAGGGGCAGACGCTGGAAAGCTACCTGCGGGAGGGGTTCCGGGCCTTCCCGCCGGCGGCGGTGGACCTCGACATGCAACGCTCGCGCTATCGCGCCGGGCCGGGGGCGGGACGAATCACCGGGCGCGTCTGCTACCACGGCGAGGTCTGGCTGCGGCCCGACCCGGCCTATCGCGGCACGGGGCTGTCCTGCGTGCTGGGACGGTTCGCCTTCATGACGGCGGTGCTGCGCTGGATGCCCGACTACGTCTTCGGTTTCATGCCGCGCGGCGTGGCCTTCAAGGGGTTCGCCGAACGGCAGGGCTACATGCACGCCGAGCCGGGGGTGCTGCGCTGGGTGCCGCGCGACAGCGACAAGGTGCTGGAGGGGTTCATGGTCTGGATGAGCCGCGAGGACATCCGCTACGTCATGGGCATGCCCCTGAACGAGCTGGTCGCCTGAACGCGGCGCGGGGGGG
>JBPEXR010000481.1:0-2565 GCA_052031355.1 Paracoccaceae bacterium | reverse complement strand
GGGCTTGGGCTTGGGCGCGGGTTTCGCGGCCGGCGCCGATTTGCCGCCGGGCTTCGCCGCCTTGTCGCCATTGCGCGCGCCGCCCTCTTCCGCCGCCGCCGCGGCCTGGGCACGGTAATCGCTGTAGCCCCCGGCATATACGGTGGCGCGGCCGTCCCCTTCCATCGCCACGGTCATGCTGGCGACACGGTCCAGGAAATCCCGGTCGTGGCTGACCAGCAGCACGGTGCCGTCGTATTCGCCCAGCACGTCCTGCAGCAGGTCCAGCGTCTCGACGTCCAGATCGTTCGTCGGCTCGTCGAGGACCAGCAGGTTGCTTTCGCGCGCCATCAGCTTGGCCAGCAGCAGCCGCGCCCGCTCTCCGCCCGAAAGCGAGCGGACGGGCGCCCGCGCCTGCGCCTCGTCGAAAAGGAAATCCTTGAGGTAGCCGACCACGTGCCGCGGCTGGCCGCGCACCAGGATCTGGTCGGCCTTGCCGGAAACGCGCATCTCCGGATCGCCCGTCAGGTTGTCCCAGAGGCTCGCCTCCAGGTCCAGCCGCGCCCGCGCCTGGTCGAAAACCGCCAGCGCCAGGTTGGTGCCCAGCTTCACCTCGCCCGCGTCCGGCGCCTCCTGCCCGATCAGCATATTCAGCAGCGTCGTCTTGCCCACGCCGTTCGGCCCGACGAAGGCCACCCGGTCGCCGCGCTGCACGGTCAGCGAGAAATCCCGCAGGATCTCGCGCCCCCCGAAGCGTTTCGCGAGGCCGCGCGCCTCGATCACCTTGCGCCCGGACTTCGGCCCCTGCTCCAGCTGCAGATCGGCGGCGCCCTGGCGGCGGATCTGGGCGGCGCGCTCGGCCCGCAGCGCCTGCAGCGCCCGCAGCCGGCCCTGGTTGCGCTTGCGCCGGGCGCTGATCCCCTCGACCGCCCAGCGGCCCTCGGACTTGATGCGGCGGTCCATCTTGTGGCGCGCGGCGTCCTCCTCGGCCCAGACCTTGTCGCGCCAGGCCTCGAACCCGCCGAACCCCACCTCGCCGCGCCGCACCGCGCCGCGGTCGATCCACAGTGTCGCGCGGGTCAGCGCCTCCAGGAAGGCGCGGTCGTGACTGATGATGACATAGGCCTGGCGGGTGGTCTTCAGCTCCGCCTCCAGCCAGGTGATCGCCTCGATGTCCAGGTGGTTCGTCGGCTCGTCCAGCAGCATCAGCTCCGGCGCCTCGGCCATCAGCTTGGCCAGCGCGGCGCGCCGCCGCTCCCCGCCCGAGGCGGTGGCGACCGGGCGCGCGGGGTCGAACTTCAGCCCCTCGGAGGCGCGCTCGACCTTGTACATCTCCCCCGGCTCCAGGCCGGAGGCGGCGAAATCGCCCAGCGTCTCGAAGCGCGAAAGGTCCGGCTCCTGCTCCATGTAGCCGATGCTGCCGCCGGGCGGCACGACGCGGGTGCCGCGGTCGGGCTCCACCAGCCCGGCCATGATCTTCATCAGCGTCGACTTGCCCGAGCCGTTGCGCCCCACCAGCGCCAGCCGGTCGCCCGGCTGCACCACGAGGTCGAGCCCGTCGAAGACGGGATCGCCGCCGAAGGTCAGGGAGATGCCGGAGAGCTGAAGAAGGGGTGCGCGTGCCATGACGCGCAGCTAAACAGCGCGGCGCCCGGCGTCAACTGGGCTGGCCCGCCACCGCGCGCAGCAGCCGCTTGCGCCCGGGCGGGATCGCGCCCACCTCGACCCCGGTGAAGACGTGCAGCGTGTTCATGTGCCGGTCCACCACCGCGTGGTCGCTGACCCAGCCGCCCATGGCGAGGTAGGTCTTCAGCAACGGCGGCATCTTCGACATCGCCAGGCGCAGGTCGGGCTTGCGCCGCAGCCGCGCGGCGAAGCGGAAGACATCGGGCGCCTTCACCCGCGGCAGCCAGCGCGGCGGGCCCAGGTGCCGCTCCTTCAGCATGGCGAAGGCGTCGCGGTAGGCCCCCGGCTCGGTCCCCCGGAAGGAGGCGCAACCGAATAGCAGCGCGATCCCCTCGCCCTCCACGTGCCGCGTCAGCGCCGCCCAGGCGATGCGCAGCACGTCCGGGTCGCGCACCTCGGGGTGCACGCAGAAGCGGCCCATCTCGACCATTCGTCCCTCGTAGGCGCTCAGGGCCGAAAGCTCGTAATACTGCGCCGAATAGCTCGCCTCGATCTCCGCCGCATCAAGGGTCAGGATGCGGAAACAGCACAGGATGGCGCCGCTCTCCACTTCCTCGACCAGCACGTGGTCGCAGCGCGCGTCGAAAGCGTCGCAGTCCAGGGCGTCGGGCTCCGCCGCCGCGGCTTCCGCGCCCCTGAAACACAGAAAGCGCAGCCGCTGTGCGGCCCGCAGGTCCGCGGCCGATTCCGCCAGCCGAACCCGGTATCGCCCCTTCTGGAATGCGCGCATCGCTTCCTCCGCCGCCGACGGATCAACGATAGGACGCGCCCCCGGGCCCGGCAAGCCGCCAAACGCCCGCGGGGGCGGCATTTCCCGCGCCGGGCCCCGCCTGCTTCATCTCGCCAAAATACTCCGGGGGTCCGGGGGCAGCGCCCCCGGGGTGCGCGGCAAGCGTGCCC
>JBPEXR010000480.1:0-6749 GCA_052031355.1 Paracoccaceae bacterium | reverse complement strand
CGAGACAGCGGAGCCTGCAGATGACCCAAGCGAGCCAGCCGACCTACCACCTGAAAGACTACACGCCCCCCGCCTACCTGGTGGAGGAGGTCGCCCTGACCTTCCGCCTGGCGCCGGAGGCCACGCGTGTGCTGTCGCGCATCCGCTTCGTGCCCAACCCGGCCAGCACCTCGCGCCGCTTCTTCCTGCACGGCGAGCAGCTGAAGCTGATAAGCGCCCGCATCGACGGCGCCGAGGTTACCCCCGAGGTAACGCCGGAGGGGCTGACCGCCGAGGCACCCGACGCCCCCTTCACCTGGGAAGCCGAGGTGGAGATCGCGCCCGCCAGCAACACCGCGCTGGAGGGGCTTTACATGTCCAACGGCATGTATTGCACCCAGTGCGAGGCCGAGGGCTTTCGCAAGATCACCTACTACCCCGACCGCCCCGACGTGATGGCCCCCTTCACCGTGCGGATCGAGGGCGATCTGCCGGTGCTTCTGTCCAACGGCAACCCGGCGGGCACCGGCGCGGGCTGGGCCGAATGGCACGATCCCTGGCCGAAGCCGGCCTACCTGTTCGCGCTGGTGGCGGGCAATCTGGTCGCCCATGCGGACCGGTTCACCACACGCTCGGGCCGCGAGGTGGCGCTGAACCTCTGGGTTCGCCCGGGCGACGAGCACAAGTGTGCCTTCGGCATGGAGGCGCTGAAGAAATCCATGAAATGGGACGAGGATGTCTATGGCCGCGAATACGACCTCGACGTCTTCAACATCGTCGCGGTGGACGATTTCAACATGGGCGCGATGGAGAACAAGGGGCTGAACATCTTCAACTCCGCCGCCGTGCTGGCCAGCCCCGAGACCGCCACCGACGCCAACTTCGAGCGGATCGAGGCGATCATCGCGCATGAGTACTTTCACAACTGGACCGGCAACCGCATCACCTGCCGCGACTGGTTTCAGCTGTGCCTGAAGGAAGGGCTGACGGTCTTCCGCGACGCGCAGTTCACCTCCGACATGCGTTCGGCCCCGGTCAAGCGGATCTCGGACGTGATGGACCTGCGCGCCCGCCAGTTCCCCGAGGACCAGGGCCCGCTGGCGCATCCGGTGCGCCCCGAAAGCTACCAGGAAATCAACAACTTCTACACCGCCACCGTCTACGAGAAAGGCGCCGAGGTGATCGGCATGCTCAAGCGCCTCGTGGGGGACGACGCCTATGCCAAGGCGCTGGACCTCTATTTCGAGCGGCACGACGGCGAGGCCTGCACGATCGAAGATTGGCTGAAGGTCTTCGAGGATGCGACCGGCCGCGACCTGGCGCAGTTCAAGCGTTGGTACAGCCAGTCGGGCACCCCGCGCCTGGGCGTCGAGGAGGCCTGGGAGGACGGCACCTACCGTCTGACCTTCCGCCAGCACACGCCCCCCACCCCGGACCAGCCCGAGAAGGCGCCGCAGGTGCTGCCCATCGCGGTGGGCCTGCTGTCGCCCAACGGCGACGAGGTGGTGCCGACGCAGGTGCTGGAGATGACGCAAGCCGAGCAGAGCTTCGAGTTCACCGGCCTTGCCGCGCGGCCCGTCCCCTCGATCCTGCGGGATTTCTCGGCCCCCGTGGTGCTGGAGCGGCAGGTTCCCGACAGCGAACGCGCCTTCCTGCTGGCCCATGACACCGATCCCTTCAACCGCTGGGAAGCCGGGCGCGCCCTCGCCCGCGAGACGCTGCTTGGGATGATCCGCGACGGCGCGGCGCCGGGCACGCTGTGGCTCGACGGCGTGGCGGCGGCGCTGCGCGACGACACGCTCGACCCGGCCTTCCGCGCCCAGCTTCTGGCGCTGCCGACGCAATCGGAGCTGGCGCAGGCCATCGCCGACGCCGGCGGCACGCCCGACCCCGACGCGATCTGGCAGGCGAGCGAGGCCCTGCGCGAGGCGGCGGCGGACCATTTCGGCGACCTGCTGGCGCAGCTGCACCGCGAGATGCAGGTTCCCGGCCCCTACCGCCCCGACGCCGGCCCCGCCGGGCGCCGGGCCCTGGGCAACGCCGCGCTGGCGCTGCTGACCCGCCGCGACGGCGGCACCGCGGCGCGCGCGCAATATGCCGGTGCGGACAACATGACGCTGCAACTGGCCGCGCTGGCCTGCCTGCTGCAGGCCGGCACCGGCGATGCGGAGCTGGAAAGCTTCTACCAGCAGTGGAAGGACGACCGGCTGGTCATGGACAAGTGGTTCGGCCTGCAGGTCATGCAGGCCAAGCCCGAGGATGCGGTGCGCACCGCCGCCGCGCTGGCCCGCCACCCGGACTTCAACATGAAGAACCCCAACCGCTTCCGCGCCGTCTTCGGCGCGCTGGCGGGCCATCACGCGGGCTTTCACCGCGCCGACGGCACCGGCTATGCGCTGCTGGCCGACTGGCTGCTGAAGCTCGACCCGGTGAACCCGCAGATCACCGCGCGCATGGCCGCCGCCTTCCAGACCTGGCGCCGCTACGACGCCGGACGGCAGGCCCAGGCCCAGGCCGCGCTGGAGCGGATCATGGCGGCCGAGACCCTCAGCCGCGACACGACGGAGATGGTCGCCCGCATGCTGGGCTGAGCGGCCCGGCCCCCGGCGGTGCGCCGCCGGGCGGCGCGCTTTCGCGCGGGGCGGTTTGACAGGCAGGGACGGGCGTGGAACCCCTTGGGGGCGCAATACGTTATCAGGCACGGGTGCGACCAACAGGGGGACGCCATGCATTCGAAAACCGCGCCAGCGTCCTCCCCGGACGCCCCCGGGGCCACGCCCGGACATGCCCCTGCCCCGGCACCCCGCGACCCGGCGCGTCATCAAACCGTTGCGGACAGCTGGGCAGATGCCCCCATGCAGGACCGGATCGACCCGCTGATCGCCGAGCGCGCGCCCTGGCTCTTTTCCCGCCGGCGCGGCGTGCGGCCGGCCCGGGCGCTGCTGAACGCGCTGCTGGGCTACGGCAAGACCCTGCGCCTGGCGGAGCAGCTGAAGGATGAACCCTCCGCCCGCATCATGGCGGAGATGGGTCGCCGGCTGGCGCGCGACGTGCGCGTGAAGGGGCTGAAGAACATCCCGCGCGAGGGCGCGGCGCTGATCGTCGCGAACCATCCCACGGGGATCGCCGACGGCATCATCCTGCACCACCTGCTGGCGCCGATCCGGCCCGACGCCTTCTATTTCGCCAACCACGACATCCTGCGCGTGCTGCCGCAGATGCAGGACATGATCGCCCCGGTCGAATGGCGCCCCGAGAAACGCAGCCACGCCAAGACGCGCGAGACGATGGCCTATACCCGCAACGCGGTCGATGCCGGCCGGCTGGGGGTGATCTTCCCCTCGGGACGCCTGGCCAAGCGCCGCGGCCTCAGCCTGCACGAACGCGAATGGATGCCCTCGGCGGCGATGATCGCGCGCAAGTTCGACCTGCCGGTGATCCCGGTGAACATCCGGGCGCGCAATTCGTGGCTCTTCTACCTCTTCGACTTCATTCACCCGACCTTGCGCGACATCACCCTGTTCCACGAGACGCTGAACAAGGCGCGCCAGCCCTACCGCATCAGCGTGGGCGCGCCGATCCTGCCGGCGGATCTTCCGGCCCGCTCGGACGAGGGGATCGCCAAGCTGCGCGCGGCCTGCCTGGCCCTGGGCGGACGGCGCGCGCCGACGGTCTCGCTGGTGGACAACACCCGCCGGCCGTCCTGGTTGGGCGAGGTCAGCTCGGGCTGAGGCCCCGGCGCGTTCGGCGCGCCGGGCGATTGATCAGGAAAGACGTGAAAGCACCGCCCACGGAAAGCAGGCGTCAGCGCGTCAGTCGGTCACCGTCTCCGCCACCGGGCCCGGCGCGCTTTCGGCCGAGGCGAGCACCGGTACGGCCGTGGCCGGCCCCTCGGGCCGCGGGCGCGGGCGCAGCGGCGTGCCCTTCAGCTCGTCCAGGAAGGCGTTCAGCGCGAAATGCGCCGGACGCGGCTGCGGGCGCGGCGAGCGGTTGATCTGGCAATATTCCTGCCGGCGCACCCAGTTGATCATGTCGGTGCGCTTCTTGGCGCTGTGCAGCGGGCCCCAGTCGGCGGCGACACCGCGCATGCCCGCGCTGATCACGCCGTCGCGCGGCACGGTCACCGCCATGATGCGCACCGCGCAGCTGAGGTTCATGGCGCCGTTCTTCAGCGCCTCGCCGTTGCGGGCGCGGCAGCCGTAGCCGCGGGCGGTGCCGGGCAGGATCTGCGTCAGCCCGTACCACAGGCCGCCGCCGCCGACGGCCGTCGGGCGCCAGGTGCTTTCATGCTTGGCGAGGGTCGACAGGAACCCCACCCAGAAGGCGCGGCGCTGGCCCTCGTCGGCGGTGCGGTAGCCCGGGCACCAGGTCGCCACGTCCTGCGGCACCATCTGCGACAGGGGCCGGCCGTGGGCGGCCAGTGCCGCCAGGACGGCGCGCGACCAGGCGCGGCCCTCGCGCCGGTGGTCCCAGCTGGCCACGGGGATCGGGATGCGCGCCACCGGGCGCGGCGAGGTCGAGACCGCCAGCGGCGACAGACCGCCCGGCCCGGGCAGTTGCGACAGGTTCACCGCGGCCTGCGGGGCGATCGCCGCCGCGTGGCCGGTGGTGGCGAAGGAGGCCTGCGCCGGGCCGCCCGGCCCGGCAAGGGCGCTGGCAAGACCCAGCACGGCGGCGGGGAGGAGGGATTTGATCGGCAGCATGGCGGGCATTATGGCGATGCGCCGCCGCCCGGCAACCCGCGGGCCCGCGGCGGGCCTGCGATGGGCGGATCCTTGCCCCGTGGCGGGCAATCCCGCGCCCTCCGCAACCCCTGCGTGCGGCCATTTTTCGCCGGTCCGGGGACCTGCGCGAAAACCACCCGAGAGGCGCCGCATTCCCGCCCATTTGCCGCGGGAAAAGACCACCCAAAGGGCCGCAAGCCTCCGCCGTCTGGCCACGTTTGTGACAGATTGGAGCACCAGACTAAGCGGCAAGACATTCGCGGAGCACAACATGTTCAATCTGGCGCAGCACCTTAGAAGCCTGGCGGACCGTGTGACCGGGCGCAGCCCGAACGGGGCCGCGCCGGGCAAAGGTGCCCTCGCCCAGGCGGAGGGCACGCCGGCCGAAAGCCCCGCCGCCGGCGCGGCGGAGGGCGGCAGGCCCGCCGTCTGGGAGGCCGCCGGCCGCCGCGCCGCCGTGCTGCCCGACCCGCGCTTCGCCCCCGGCGCGCTGGACCGCTACCTGTCGATTCCCCTCGCCCTGGAGACGGCGGAGGAGCGCGAGCGCGCCGCCTACCAGGACCGCGGCCAGTTCCTGGCCCGCCAGGAACGCTGGTCCGACCTGGCGCAGCTGGTGCGCGAGGCCGACCGTGCCCGCGCCGCGACCGAGGGCGGCATGGCCGTGGCCGAGCTGCTGCTGACCGGCGCCCGCGCCGATGTCACCGGGCAGTACGAGAACCTGATCGACCGCCCCGGCTCGCGTCCCTCGCGCGCCGGCCTGCGCCAGCTCGACCGGCTGGCCGAGGAGCACCGGGGCGATTACGCCATCGCCTTGGTCGTCGCGCTGGCGCATATCGACGTCGGCTGGGCCTGGCGCGGCACCGGCTGGACGGAGGAGCTGCCCGCCGACCGGGCCGAGGCTTTCCGCACCCATTTCCAGCGCGCCGAGACGCTGCTGGAGGCCTTCGACCCCTTCGAGCTGGACAGCCCCGCCCTGGCCGGCGCCCGTTGCGCGCTGCTGCCCGCCTGCACCGTCCCGGCCGAACGCGTCGCCGACGATTACGAGGACCTGATCGACCTTTGGCCCGGCAACCCGCGGTACCTGCGCGCGCTGGGCTACCACCTGCTGCCGCGCTGGTTCGGCGATTACGACACGCTGGAACACGAGGCCCGCCGCACCGCCGCGCGCACCCGCGACGTCTGGGGCGCGGGCGGCTACGTCTGGTGCTACTTCGACGCCCTGGCGGTGGACGAAGGCGCCCTGGCCCGGCTGGATGCGGCGCTGTTCGAGCAGGGCCTGCGCGACATCCTGGCGCGCCAGCACAGCCAGCACCTGGCCAACCTGATGGCGGCCTTCTGCGGGCTCACCCTCTCGCCAAGCCGCGCGCCGCAGGCGATGGACCCCCGCATCGCCGAGAACCGCGCCGCGCTGCACGCCAATTTCGCCTGGATCCTCGAAGATCACCTGCGCGAGATTCACCCCCTGGTCTGGGCCGAGGCGGCGCACCGCTTCCGCCCCATGGGCGCCCTGCCCGACCGCCAGCGCCTGGCCCGCACCGGCCGCGACAACGCCCTGGCCCTGATCGCCCGGCAATTCGCCGAACCGATCGCCCAGGGCCAGCGGGTGGAAATCTCGCCCGAGGGGATCAGCCTGGCGCCGGCGGCCTAGGGGCCGGGGAAGCCGGGCGCATCGCCCCCCGGGCGACGAGGCACCTGGCGCGGCCGATGAAGCGCCCGCGGCCACCCCATCACCCCAGCGCCGGCGACGCCGCGAGGACGCCGCGAGAGCGCGGCCCCAGGTCAATCGCTGGGCAAGCCCCCAATCTCCGGCCATAGTCCCGGAAAACCGAAGAGGCGCCCATTTCCCCGACCATCCGCCCCGCCACGCTCGAAGACCTCCCCGAATTGGTGGAGCTGATGCTGGGCGATGCCCGGCGGCGGGAAGCGCGCGACCCCGATCTTTGGGCGATCACCGGGGCGGCCGCGGCCGAGGTCGAGCAGGCGCTGAGCTTTGCCTTGACCGCCGAGAACCAACCCTTCCGCCAGTTCTGGCTGGTGGCCGAGGCG
>JBPEXR010000048.1:0-3982 GCA_052031355.1 Paracoccaceae bacterium | reverse complement strand
ACCGCGACCTGATCCGCGCCTGCACGGACCTGTCCGACGGCGGGCTGATCCTCGCCGCCTTCGAGATGGCCGAGGCCGCCGGCGTCGGCCTGGTGCTGGACGAGGCGCCGACCGAGGTCCTTTTCGGCGAGGACCAGGCGCGCTACCTCGTGGCCTGCAACTTCGACCAGGCCGAGGCGCTGATGTCCGCCGCCGCCCGCGCTGGCGTTCCCATCGCCAGCGTCGGCCGCTTCACCGGGGACGAGCTGCGCATTGGCGCCTCCAGCGCCCCGATGGCGGAGCTCTCGCAGCTTTACCGCGGCCGGCTGGCCGAGCTTTTCGCCTGACGGGCCCGCCCCGCCGCCGGCGCGCCCCCGGGCCGCCGCGGCGGGGCCGCCTTGTAGCCCGCGCCGGCGCCCCTTACATCTGTCACCGAAACGAACGGAGCCGCCCTTCATGGCCATGCAAGCCCAGGAAATCGAAGACCTCATCCGCGAGGCCTTCCCCCAGGCCAAGATCACCATCACCGACCTCGCGGGGGACGGAAACCACTACGCCGCCGAAGTCGTCGACGAAAGCTTCCGCGGCAAGAACCGGGTGCAGCAACAACGCGCCGTCTACGCCGCCCTCAAGGGCAAGATGGACGGCAGCAACGGCGAATTGCACGCCCTGGCCCTGACGACGCGCGCGCCGGAATAGGCACAGCCCCCGCGCGCAGGACCCCACGCCGGCCCCGCCCCGCGGCCCGCCGGCCAGACAGGAAAGAGACGACAGCCCATGACCACCGACGCCAAGACCCGCATCGACGAGACCGTGAAGTCCCACGACGTGGTGCTCTACATGAAGGGCACCAAGGAAATGCCGCAGTGCGGCTTCTCCAGCCGCGTGGCCGGGGTGCTGAACTACATGGGGGTGGAGTATACCGACGTGAACGTCCTGGCCGACGAGGACATCCGCCAGGGCATCAAGGATTACTCCGACTGGCCGACCATCCCGCAGCTCTACGTGAAGGGCGAGTTCGTCGGCGGCTGCGACATCATCACCGAGATGACGCTGTCGGGCGAGCTGGACCAGCTTTTCGACCAGAACGGCGTGGCCTACGACAAGGACGCCGCCGAAAAGATCCGCGAAGCCAACGCCTGACCGGCGCGCCCTGCCCCTGCGCGCAACATCGCGGTGGGGCCCGACGCCATAAAGAAACGCCGCGCTCCATCCCGGGCGCGGCGTTTCTCTGTCTGGGCTTTTCGCGCGCTCAGCCGGCGGCCGGCGCCTCGGTGCCGCTGGGGGCGGCCGGGGCGCGGTCGGCCTCTGCCTCTTCGCGCTCGACGCTGTCGGCCAGCTTTTCGGTCTGCTCGGCCAGGCGCATCAGCATTTCCGTCACCCGCGCGGGGATCACCGGCACTTCCACCCGTTCGGTCTGGGCCGGGCGGGATTCAAGCTCGCGCAGCTGCCCCTCAAGCTCGGCGATGCGGGCCTCGGCCTCGCGCAGCTTGTCCTCGACCCCGGCGGTCTTGTCGGCCAGAAGCAGCCCGGCCATCAGCAGCATCCGCGCCTCCGGCATGCGGCCGATCTGATCGCTCAGCACCCGCGCCTCGGTGTCCAGCAGCCGCGCCGCGGCCTCCAGGAAATGTTCTTCGCCCGGCTGGCAGGCGACGTCGAAGCGGCGCCCGCCGATGGTGATTTCCAGCTCCGGCATCAGTACCCCCCTGCCTCGGCGCCCTGCCCGGCCCGTGCCGCGCCCCCCGCAGGCGCCGCGCCTTCGGCCTGCGCCAGAAGCGGCTCCAGCGTGGCGGCGATGGCGGCGCTTTCGGCCCGCAGCGCGGCCTCCGAGGCGCGCAGGGCCTCGATCTCCTGCTCGCGGGCGCGGTCGATCAGATGCGGCTCGCCCACACCTTCGGCATTGGCCTCGCGCAACGCGATGTTGTTGGCCCGCAGCGCCTCGTTCGCGGCCTTCAGCCGCTGCAGGTGGCTGTCCAGCTCGGCCATCGCCTCCTGCTGGCGCTTCAGGCGCGCCTCCAGCGCGGCGATCTGCCCCTCCTGCCGCTCGCGGATGGCGCGCACGCGCTCTTCCAGCTGGGCATTCGCCGTCCGCTCTTCCTCCAGCTGCGCCTCCAGCGCGGCGCGCGCCTCTGACGCGGCATCGGCCTTGCGGCGCAGCCCGCCGTCGATCCGTTGCAGCGCGGAGTCGATCCGGGCCTCCAACTCCTCGATCTGGGTCATCGGCTAGTCACCTTTCGCATCCTTCGCCGCGCGCGCGGGCATGCGATACCCGGCGAATCAAGCGCGGCCTGTCCAGCGGGCAGTCTATCGCAGCGTCAGGCGGAATGCGCCCCCTTTACTGTCAAAGGCTTATGGGTCGCGCTTGATCTTCGGTGGCAGGCTGCTATGCAGCCCGCGACGCCATGCCCCTAGCAAAGGACACGTTTCCAAGTGGATATCGACGCGCTCCGTTCCGCCCATCCCGAACACTGGTCGAAGGCGGCCGCGATCCGGGTGCTGACCCTCGACGCCGTGAAGGCAGCCAACAGCGGCCATTCCGGTATGCCGATGGGCATGGCCGACGTCGCCACGGTGCTGTTCGAGAAGCACCTGAAGTTCGACGCCTCCGCCCCGAAGTGGCCGGACCGCGACCGGTTCATCCTGTCGGCGGGCCATGGCTCGATGCTGATCTACTCGCTCCTGCACCTGATCGGCGACAAGCAGTTCCCGATCGAGGAGTTGAAGAACTTCCGCCAGCTGGGCGCGCGCACCGCCGGCCACCCGGAGAACTTCCTGGCCGACGCGATCGAGACGACCACCGGCCCGCTGGGCCAGGGCATCGCCAATGCCGTCGGCTTCGCCATGGCCGAGGAGCACCAGCGCGCGCGCTACGGCCGCAAGATCGTTGACCACTACACCTACGCCATCGCCGGCGACGGCTGCCTGATGGAGGGCGTCAGCCAGGAGGCGATCGCCCTGGCCGGCCGGCAGGAACTGTCGCGCCTGATCGTGCTGTGGGACAACAACGACATCACCATCGACGGCAAGGTCAGCCTGTCGGACCGCACCGACCAGGTGGCCCGCTTCAAGGCCTCCGGCTGGCACGTCCAGGAGATCGACGGCCACGACCCCGCCGCCATCGACGCCGCCATCGCCGCGGCCAAGAAGGAAACCGGCGCGCCCTCGATGATCGCCTGCCGCACGCATATCGCGCTGGGCTCCTCGGCGCAGGACACCTCCAAGGGGCACGGCGCGCTGACCGACGACCAGCTGATCGCCGACACCCGCGCCGCCTACGGCTGGGACCACGCGCCCTTCGTCATCCCCGGCGACATCAAGTCCCAGTGGGAGGAGATCGGAAAGCGCGGCGCCGAGGAACGCGCCGCCTGGGAAGCCCGCCTCGAGGCGCTGCCCGCCGGCAAGCGCGCCGATTTCCAGCGCGCCTATGCGCTGGAGGCGCCCAAGCGCCTTTCCGCGGTCATCAAGTCGATCAAGAAGAAGGCCGCCGAGGAGCAGCCCAAGGCCGCGACGCGCAAAAGCTCCGAAATGGTGCTGGCCGAGGTCAACCCGATCATGCCCGAGACGATCGGCGGCTCGGCCGACCTGACCGGCTCCAACAACACCAAGACCGCGGACCTGGGCGTTTTCGAGCCCTCCAACCGCAAGGGCCGCTACGTCTACTACGGCATCCGCGAGCATGGCATGGCGGCGGCGATGAACGGCATGGCGCTGCACGGCGGGGTGCGCCCCTACGGCGGCACCTTCATGTGCTTCACCGACTACGCCCGCCCCTCGATGCGCCTGGCGGCGCTGATGAAGGTGCCGACGGTCTTCGTGATGACGCATGATTCCATCGGCCTGGGCGAGGACGGCCCGACCCACCAGCCGGTCGAGCATCTGGCGATCAGCCGCGCGACGCCCAACACCTATGTCTTCCGCCCCGCCGACACGGTGGAGACGGCCGAGGCCTGGGAGGTCGCGCTGACCTCGACCCGCACGCCCACGGTGCTGGCGCTGTCGCGCC
>JBPEXR010000479.1:0-4821 GCA_052031355.1 Paracoccaceae bacterium | reverse complement strand
ATCAAGACGGTCGAAGTGCTGGAAAAGCGGCTGGAGCATATCAAGACGCCGATGAGCCTGTCGATCATCGGCTGCGTGGTGAACGGGCCGGGCGAGGCGCTGATGACCGACGTCGGCTTCACCGGCGGCGGCGCGGGCAACGGCATGGTCTACCTGGCCGGCAAGCAGAGCCACCGCATGTCGAACGAGCAGATGGTCGATCACATCGTCGAGCAGGTGGAGCGCCGCGCGGCGGAGATCGAGGCCGCCAGGGACGCGGCTGAATAGCCCCCGGCGGCCGCGAGTCGCCCCCGCGTGCGCTTGGCGCCGCGAATTGTGGCTGCGCGGCGGTGCTGGCACTCTACCAAGGGTATAGGCGCGGCCGAGTCCAATCAACTTTTAACGCCTGTGGATGGCGCGGAAATATTGGGCGTCCGGCAGCTTGGGGCGCGCAAGAATCGGGCGCGCGGCTTTGCCGATCGGGCGGGGCGGGCGTGTTGCGGGGCGAGGGGGCTGTCTGCCCCCTCTGGCGCCAGGGGCGCCATTCACCCCCGAGAGTATTTTTGGCGAGATGAAGCGGGCGGGATGGCGCCCTGGGTCAGCCGCGCACTTCGGCAGCGATCTCGGCCATCGTCTCTTTCGGCAGGTAGCCGCGCAGCATCTCGTCCTCCAGCACGAAGGTGGGCGTGCCGCTGATCTTCAGCCGCTGCGCCAGGGCGCGGTTCTGGGCGATCTCCTGCAGGACGCTTTCGTCCTCCATCCGCTCCAGGATCGGGTCGGCGTCAAGCTCCAGCGTGCCGGCGATGCGGCGGAAGGCGCGGGCGTCCATGCGGCCGGTGTAATCCATCAGCGCGTCGTGCACCTGCTTGTAGGCCGCGTCCCCGGCGACCTGGCGCGTGGCGATGGCGAACTTCGACGCCTCCAGGCTTTCGGGTCCGAGGATCGGGAATTCCTTCACGATGTAGCGGATGTTGCCGTCTTCCTTCAGCAGGGCCTCGACCTCCGGCGCGGCCTTGCGGCAATAGCCGCAGCGGTAGTCCATGAACTCGACCAGGGTGATGTCGCCGTCCGGGTTGCCGCCCACCCAGGAGACGCCGTCGCGGAAGATCTCCTCCTCGTTGACCTTCACCAGCGTGGCGTCCTGGCTGGCCTGCGCCTCGGCCTGCTGCGCCTCGAGCTGGTTCACCGCCTCCAGGATCACCTGCGGGTTCTCCATCAGGTAGGCGCGCACTTGCGCGCCGAAGGCGGCCCGCTCGGCCTCGGTCATCCGGGTGAGGTCCAGCGCGGCGGCGGGCGTGGCGGCAAGCGCGGCGAAGGTGGCGGCGCCAAGGGCGGCCGGCGCGGCCGCGCGGCGCAGGGCGGCAAGGGGGCGGGGCAGGGTCACGTGAATTCTCCGTCTAATGTCCGGACCAGGCAGAGCATATCGGCCGGGTCATTCCAAGGGGCGGGGCCGCAGATCGCACCGGCGCCGATTGACGCGGGCGGCCTGCTGCGGGACAACCCCTGCGCCAGATAGGAGCGGGAAGTGATGCGGAACTCAAGACGAAGCGCGGTCGATCCCTTCATCGTGATGGACGTGATGGAGGCCGCGCGCCGGGCCGAGGCCGCGGGGCGGCACATCATCCACATGGAGGTCGGCCAGCCGGGCACGCCGGCCCCGGCCGGGGCACGCGCCGCGCTGACCCGCGCGATGGAGGCCGACCCGCTGGGCTATACCGTTGCCCTGGGCCTGCCGGAGCTGCGCGAGGGCATTGCCGCGCTCTACCGTCGCCGCCACGGGCTGCAGATCGACCCGGCGCGGGTTGTGGTCACGCCCGGCTCCTCGGGGGCGTTCATCCTGGCCTTCACGGCGCTGTTCGACACCGGCGACCGGGTCGGCATCGGGGCGCCGGGGTACCCCTCCTACCGGCAGATCCTGAAGGCGCTGGACCTGGTGCCGGTGGACATCCCGACCCGGGCCGAGGACCGATTTCAGCCGGTGCCGGGCGACGTGGCGGCGCATGACCTGGCCGGGCTGCTGGTCGCATCGCCCGCCAACCCGACGGGCACCATGCTGGACGCGCCTGCGCTTTCGGCGCTGATCGAGGCGGCGCATGGGCGCGGTGCGGCCTTCATCAGCGACGAGATCTACCACGGCATCGACTATGACCGCGCGCCCGTCTCGGCGCTGGAGGTCAGCGACGAGGCCTATGTCATCAACTCCTTCTCCAAGTATTTCTCGATGACCGGCTGGCGGGTCGGCTGGATGGTCGTGCCAGAGGCCCATGTCCGCAAGGTCGAGCGGCTGGCCCAGAACCTGTTCATCTGCCCGCCGCATGCCGCGCAGGTGGCGGCGCTCGCCGCGCTCGATTGCACCGAGGAGCTGGAGGCGAACCGCGCCGTCTACGCCGAGAACCGGCGGCTGATGCTGGAGGGGTTGCCGAAGGCCGGCTTCACCCGGATCGCCCCGCCCGACGGGGCATTCTACGTCTATGCCGACGTGCGCGAGTTGACGGACGACAGCCGCGCCTTCGCCGCGCAGATCCTGGAGGAAGCCGGCGTCGCCGTCACCCCGGGGCTGGATTTCGACCCGGCGCGCGGGGCGGGCTACCTTCGGTTTTCCTACGCCCGCAGCACCGAGGATATCCGCGAAGGCCTGGCGCGGCTGGAGCGGTTCATGGCGCAGCGCGGCGGCTGAGCCGGGCCGGGGCCGTGCCCCGCGCAAAGGATCGCCGGGCCGGGCAAGCCGCGTTCCCTTCCGTCCGCGCCCGCGTTAGGATCGGGGCCAAGACGCGGCGCCAGGTCCGCGCAATCCGCGAGCCAACAGCCGCATGAGCAGATCGAGCCACCCGATGATCCGACTGACCGCCGCGCTTCTGGGCGCCTTCCTTCTGTGCCAGGCCGCGGCGGCGCAGGGCGTTCAGGGCTTCAGCGCGCTGGCCCGGCTGATCCCCGAGGGCAGCGAGGTGCGCGACGCCGGCGACGGCGTCGAGATCGGGCTGAACCTTTCGCAAGGCGTGCCCTACCGCATCTTCACCCTCACCGAGCCCGATCGCCTGGTGATCGACTTCGCCGAGGTGGATTGGGGCAGCACGCCCGCGCAGGACCTGCTGAACACGGAGCGGGTGGCCGAGCTGCGCATCGGCGGGTTCCGCCCCGGCTGGTCGCGCCTGGTGGCGCGCCTGGCCGAGCCGCTGGAGCTGGCGCAGGCGCAGATGTCGATGACGCCGGAGGGGGGCGCGCGGCTGGAGGTGCGGCTGGCGCCCACCGACCGCGCCGCCTTCGATGCCGCCGCCGGCGCGCCGCACGATCCGCGCTGGGACCTGCCGCCGCCGGGCGAGACCGCGCCGCCAGAGGCCGAGGGCGAGGGCCCGCTGACCATCGTGCTGGACCCCGGGCACGGCGGCATCGACCCCGGCGCGCAGAACGGCGGCGTGGACGAGGCCGACCTGATGCTGCGCCTCGCGCGGGAGGTGAAAGAGGCGCTGCTGCGCGCCGGCGGCCTGCGCGTGGTGCTGACGCGGGAGGCGGACGAGTTCGTCTCCCTCGAACGCCGGGTCGCGCTGGCGCATGAGGCGGGGGCCGACCTCTTCATCTCGCTGCACGCCGACGCGCTGGAAGAGGGGATCGCCCGCGGCGCCACGGTCTACACGCTGGCGGAGAAGGCCAGCGACAAGGCCAGCGCCGCGCTGGCCGAACGCCACGACCGCGACGATCTGCTGGCGGGGGTCGATCTGACCGGCACCGACGACGAGGTGGCCGGCGTGCTGATGGACCTGGCACGGCTGGACAATGCGCCCAGATCGCGCGCGCTGGCCCGCCATGTGCTGGAAGGGATCCGCACCGCGGTGGGCACGGTGAACTCGCGCCCGCTGCGGCACGCGGGGTTCTCGGTCCTCAAGGCCGCCGACATCCCCTCGATCCTGGTGGAGGTGGGGTTTCTGTCGACGGAGCGGGACCTCAAGAACCTGCAGGACCCGGTCTGGCGCGCCATGCTGGCCGCCGGGATCCGCGACGGGGTGCAGGCCTGGATGATCGAGGATGCCGCCACCGCGCCGCTGCGGCGGCGCTGACGCCGCCGGCGAGGCGCGGAAGCCGCCGCGCGCTGCGTAAGTGACAGGGGCCCCGGGCGGCCCGGGTGACGCGACGTGGCGGCGGGGGATCGCCGGCGTCAAACCCTCGTGTTTTGACCCGGGCGGGGCCGGGGCGTATATGAGAGCCAATCCAAGCAAGGGAAGCCGTGCGCGTGACCAGATTCATCCTTTCGTTCTTCGGGGCGATCTTCAGCCTCGTGACCCTGGGCGTGCTCATGCTGGCGCTGTCCATCGGGGGCGTCTTCTGGATGTACGGGCGCGACCTGCCCAGCCACGAAAGCCTGGCGCAGTACAAGCCGCCGACGATCAGCCGCATCTATTCCTCCGAGGGGCGGATCATCGACGAGTTTGCCAAGGAGCGGCGCCTGTTCACCCCGATCGAGGATATTCCCGACCTGGTGAAGTTCGCCTTCATCTCGGCCGAGGACAAGAACTTCTATACCCACAAGGGTTATGACGCGCGCGGCATCATGGCGGCGGCGGTGGACGCCGTCCGCTCGCGCGGGCGCAACGTGCGTGGCGCCTCGACCATCACCCAGCAGGTGATGAAGAACTTCCTGCTTTCCGGCGACCGGCGGGCCGAGCGCAAGATCAAGGAGATCATCCTCGCCACCCGGCTGGAGGAGACGCTGAGCAAGGACCAGATCCTGGAGCTGTACCTCAACGAAATCTACCTCGGGCAGAACTCCTACGGCGTGACGGCGGCGGCGCAGACCTTCTTCAACAAGACCCTGCGCGAGCTGCGCCCGCACGAGGCGGCAATGCTGGC
>JBPEXR010000478.1:0-2482 GCA_052031355.1 Paracoccaceae bacterium | reverse complement strand
GGCCGCGGCGGGTGCCGCGAATGGCGCCGCGCTGGAGGGGTTGATCGCCTGCCCGAAATGCGACGCTGTCTACAGCCGCCCGCAGGTTCCGGCCAATGCCCGGGCACGCTGCCTGCGCTGCCATACGGTACTGGTCGCCCCGCGCCGCCGGGCCGGTAAACAGGCCATCGCGCTGGGCCTTGCGGCGCTGATCCTGCTGGTGGCCGCGATCTTCGCGCCGTTCCTGAAGGTCCGCGTTGCGGGGGTGACTAACGCCGCCTCGCTGGTCGATACCGGGCTGGCCTTCGCCGGCGGGCCGCTGGCGGCGGTCTCGCTGGCGGTTCTGGCGCTGATCCTGGCGATCCCGGCGCTGCGGGCGGGGCTTCTGATCTACGTCCTCTGGCCGCTGGTGCAGGACCGCCCGGCGCATCCGCGCGCCCGCGCCGCCTTCCGCCTGGCCGAGGAGCTGCGCCCCTGGTCGATGGCCGAGATCTTCATCCTGGGCTGCGGCGTCGCGCTGGTGAAGGTGGCGGACCTGGCGCAGGTGACCTTCGGCCCCGCCTTCTGGCTTTTCGCCGCCCTCGCCGTCGTGGTGGTGGTGCAGGATTCCCTGATCTGCAGGTACTCGGTATGGAAAGCGCTGGACCCGCGCGGGTGACCTCCGCCCGCGAGATGGGCCTGCTGGCCTGTCCCCGCTGCCAGACCGTCTGGCCGCGCGAGGCGCACCGCTGCGGGCGCTGCGACCGGCCCCTGGCCTCGCGCGACCCGCATAGCCTGCAGAAGGTCTGGGCCTGGTGGCTGGTGGGGCTGGCGGCCTACATCCCGGCCAACCTGCTGCCGATGCTGCGCACCCGCACGCTGGTCTCGGCGCAGGAGGACACGATCGTCGGCGGCGCGATCGAGCTGGCGCGCTACGGCAACTGGGGCGTTGCGATCATCATCATCGTCGCCTCGGTCTGCATCCCCTTGGGCAAGTTCTTCGTCATCGCCGCGCTGGCGCTGGGCGTGCGCCGCGGCTCGCGCCTGTCCGCCCGCCGCCGCGCGCAACTATACGAGGTGGTGGAATACATCGGCCGCTGGTCGATGATCGACGTCTTCGTCGTCGCCATCCTCTCTTCGCTTGTGCAGCTCAGCGTTCTGGCGTCCATTGCCCCGGGACCGGCCAGCCTGTACTTCGCCCTTTCGGTGATCTTCACCATGTTGTCCGCCCAAAGTTTCGACAGCCGGCTGATCTGGGACGCGCGCGACGCCGCCCCGGACCAGGCCCGCCCCGCACCCGGAGTTGCACGCACGTGAGCCAGAACGACCGCCCGACCGACAGCACCCCGCCCGAGCCGGACGTCGGCCCCGCACGCCGCGGCGCCTTCTCCGGCCTGTCGCTGATCTGGCTGGTCCCGCTGGCGGCGCTGGCGGTGGCGCTGTGGGTCGGCTGGCGCAGCTACGCCGACCGCGGCCCGCTGATCGAGATCGCCTTCGAGAACGCCACCGGCGTCGCCGCCGGCGAGACCGAGCTGCGCTACCGCGACGTGGCCGTGGGCCTGGTGGAAACCGTGCGCTTCACCGAGGCGCTGGACAAGGTGGTCGTCGGCGTGCGCCTCGACGAGGGCGTCGCGCCCTACATCGACCAGGACGCCCGCTTCTGGGTCGTCCGGCCGGAGCTGACGACGCAGGGCATCTCGGGCCTCTCGACGGTGCTTTCGGGCGTCTACATCGAGGGGATCTGGGACACCGACCCGGGCGGCATGGTCGCCCAGCACGAGGGGCTGGCGAGTGCGCCGCTGACGCGCCTGGGCGAGGCCGGGCTGGTGCTGCGGCTGCGCGCCTCGGGCGAGGCGACGCTGACCGAGAACACGCCGATCCTCTACCGCGGCATCCAGGTCGGCCGGATCGGCCAGGCCGAGATCACCGCCGATGGCACCACCGCCACCGCCGAGGCGGTGATCTTCTCGCCGCACGACCGGCTGATCACCTCCTCCACGCGGTTCTGGGACACCTCGGGCTTCAGCTTCTCGCTGGGCCCCAACGGGGCGGAGATCGACTTTTCCTCCATCGCCGCGCTGCTCTCGGGCGGCGTGACCTTCGGCAACGTCGTCTCGGGCGGCGAGGCGGCCCGGCCCGGCGACATCTTCACCGTCTACGCCGACGAGGGCACGGCGCGTTCCTCGCTCTTCTCCGGGGAAGAGGACGAGAGCCTGCGCCTGACCGCGATCTTCGACGACAACGTCGCGGGCCTGGCGGTCGACTCGCCGGTGGACCTGGGCGGTGTGCAGGTGGGCAAGGTCACCTCGCTGAACGGCCTCGTCGATCCGGAGACCTTCGGCGACCGCCGGGTGCGCCTCGCCGCGACGATGACCATCCGCCCCGGCCGTCTGGGCCTTGAAGGGCAGGCCGGCGCGCAGGAGGCGCTGGAGTTCCTGCAGGCCCGCGTCTCGGAAGGGCTGCGCGCGCGGCTCGCCACCGCCTCGATCCTGACCGGCGGGCTGAAGATCGAGCTGGTCGAGCT
>JBPEXR010000477.1:0-4527 GCA_052031355.1 Paracoccaceae bacterium | reverse complement strand
GGCGGAAGTCGGCGCGCGCCAGATCGCGCAGGTCGATCCCGTCCAGCGTCACCCGCCCCGACGTGGGATCGAAGAAGCGCAGCAGCAGCTGGATCACCGTGGACTTGCCCGCGCCCGAGGGTCCGACCAGGGCCACCGTCTCGCCCGGGGCGATGGCCAGGTCGATCCCTGCCAGCGCCGGGATGTCCGGCCGTGCGGGATAGGTGAAGCCGACGCCCTCCAGCCGCAGCGCGCCGCGCACCGGGCGCGGCAGCGCGCGCGGCGCCTCGGGGTCGCGCAGGCTGTCGCGGGCGTTCAGCAGCTCGACCAGCCGTTCGGTCGCCCCGGCGGCGCGCTGCAGCTCGCCCCAGATCTCCGACAGGGCGGCGACCGAGCCGGCGACCATGATCGCGTAGATGACGAATTGCACCAGCATGCCGGGCGTCATGCCGCCTGCGCGCACGTCGCGGGCGCCGATCCAAAGCACCCCGACCACCCCGGCGAAGACCAGGAAGATGACGATCGCCGTCATCGCGGCGCGGGTGCGGATGCGGCGGCGCGCGGCGTCGAAGCTTTGCTCGCTGACCGCGTCGAAGGCGGCGCGGCTGCGCGCCTCGTGGGTGAAGGCCTGCACGGTCTGCACCGCGCTCAGCGTCTCGGAGGCGGCGCCCGAGCTTTGCGCGATCCAGTCTTGCGTCTCGCGGCTGAGGCGGCGCATACGGCGGCCCAGCGTCAGGATCGGCACGATGACCGCCGGCACGATCAGCAGCACCAGCCCCGTCAGCTTGGGCGCGGTCAGCAGCATCATCGCCAGCCCGCCCGCGAAGATCAGCATGTTGCGCAGCGCGATCGACACCGAGGAGCCGATGACCGACAGGATCAGCGTCGTGTCGGTGGTGATGCGGCTAAGGACCTCGCCGGTCATGATCTTCTCGAAGAAGGCCGGCGACTGGCCCAGCACGCGGGCGAAGACGGCCTTGCGGATGTCCGTCACCACCCGCTCGCCCAACCGGGTGACCAGCGCGTAGCGCAGCGCGGTGCCCAGCGCCAGCAGCAGCGCCACGCCAAGGGCGGCGGCGAAGTAACGGTCCAGCAGGCCGGCGGCATCGGCGTTGAAGGTGTCGACCACCCGGCGCACCGCCAGCGGCAGGACCAGGCTGATCGCCGCGGTCAGCACCAGCGCGCAGAGCGCCGCCACCAGCAGCCCGCGATAGGGCGCGATGAACGGCCAGAGCGCGCGCAACGCCGAAAGGCGGCGCGAGCCGGGGCGATCCTCGGCCAGGGCGGTCTGCGCGGGGCTGCGGGCCATGTGGTGCTCCTTCTGCGGGACGGCGCCGGGAGGTCCGGCGGCCGGGCTTTTGCCCTAATGCCACGGGGCGGCGCGCGGGCCAAGCGACGAGGTGCCGCGCCCCCGGCATGCGCGCGCGAGGCGCAGATGGCCGCGCGCCGCGGCGGCAGTTGTTCGAGCGATTTTTAGGGGGAGGCGTTTGGAGCGGGTAGCGGGAATCGAACCCGCACCAAGAGCTTGGAAGGCTCGTGTGATACCATTTCACCATACCCGCCCGATTGGGGGTGACGTAAGTTATGCCGCCGCGATGGTCAAGAACTATACCGCCCCCCCGGATCGGCCCCGGGTCGACCTCCGCGTGCCGGTGGAGCTGGTTCGCCGGAGGCGCGTCCACAGCACGCGTCCGAAGCGCCCCGATGGCGGGAGAAGGGCGTCAGGGACCACGGGAGGAGTTCAGGAGCGCCACGATCCCTGACGCGCGAGAAGCCCCCAATCGAACGCTTCTCGAGGCATTCTGGATAGTCGGCCAGGGACGCGCCTGTCAACGCGCAGGGCCGGCCCGCGCGGGCTAATCCGCACCCGTATCGCGTGTCTCACGGGTCGCGCCCGGGCCGATGGCCCGCGGGGCGAAGGCGATCTCGCAGCGCAGGCCCGCGGGCAGATAGGCCATCTCGACCGAGGCGCCCAGATCGCCCCTCAGCACGGTGCTGATCATCCGCGAGCCGAAGCCGCGGCGCGTCGGCGGGGTGACGGGCGGGCCGCCATGCTCTTCCCAGACCAGCCGCACGTGCCCGGGGCGGTCCTCCAGCGCGGTGCAGGAAACCTCCACCCGGCCCTGCGGCACCGAAAGCGCGCCGTATTTCAGGGCGTTGGTCGCCAGCTCGTGCAGCGCCATCGACAGCGAGGTCACATGTTCGGGCGCCAGCCGCACCGCGGGGCCGGTGTAGCGCAGCTTTTCCGGGCCGCCGGCCTCGGCGATGGTCAGCTTCAGCAGGTCCGCGAGCTCGGCCCCCTCCTGCGCGCCGTCGGTCAGCACGTCCTGGGCACGCGCCAGGGCGGCCAGGCGGTTGGTGAATTCCACGCGGTCCCCCTCGGCCAGGGTCTGCCGCGCGATGCCGGAAACCACGGCCAGGGTGTTCTTGATCCGGTGCCGCATCTCGCCCATGACGACGCGCAGGCGGCGCTCGGCCTCCTTGCGGTCCGAGACGTCGCGCAGCACGACGGAATAGCCCTGGACCTCCTCGGGCGCGGCGCCTTCCTCGCGGATCGGGGCGATGGTCACCTCGACATCGCGCCCGGCCCGGGTCACCGCCTCGAAGACGCATTCGCCCGCGGTCTGGCAGGCCGCGCGGGCCTCGCGGAACCACGCGGGGCGCGCCTCCAGCGGGACGACATCCTCGACCGGGCGATCCAGCGCCGCGGCCTGCACCCCGAAGCGTTGCGCTGCGCCGTCGTTCCAGGTCTGCACCTGGCCCCCGGGGCCGACGCGCAGGATCGCGTTTGGCGAGGAGCGCACGATGGCCGCCAGCTCGTCCGCCTTGTGCCGGGCGGCGCGCAGGCGCGATTCGTAGATGTAGCGCTCGCGCGCGTCGAAGATCGTGTAGTCGAAGCGGTAGGGCGTGCCCGAGGCATCGCAGCGCGCCACGCCGCTCAGCAGAACCGGAAGCGGCTCGCCGCCCTGCACCTGCAGGGAGCATGAAATCTCCCGCGCGAAGCCCTGCAGGCGCATCATCGGCGCCAGCTGCGTCTCGTAGAACAGCTGCCCGGGGCGGGTCATCAACTCCGGCAGGCGCGCCGGGCGCTGCGCCGGGTCGGCGGGCCAGTTCAGCCAGCGCGCCAGCGTGCCGTTGGCATACTCGATGCCGCCGTCCGGCGCGGTGACCAGGATGCCGCAGGGGGCATCCTCGACCAGTTGCGCCAGGGCTTCCAGCCGGGCCGCCCCGCCATCCTCCGCCATCATCCCGTCCCGGCGAAGCCCTGCAGCGCGGCGACCACCTCCCCCGGCACGGTCATGTGCGGGCAATGGCCGGTGGCGCGCAGAACCCTGAGGCTGGACTGCGGCACGTGATGCTCCATCCATTCGGCCACCGCCATGGGCACCAGGGCGTCGTCGTCGCAATGCAGGATCAGCACCGGACGCTCGGCGCGGGCAAACTCGGCCCGGCGGTCGGCGAAGAAGGTGACCCGCGCGAAATGCTGGGCGATCGCGGGATCGGTTCGGCAGAAGCTTTGCGTCAGCTCGTCGCTCGCCGGCTGTCCCGCGGGCTGGCCAGCGATGGTGGGGGCCATCTGCTCGGACCAGCCGAGGTGGTTCTCATCGAGAAAGGCGACGAGGCCTTCCAGCTCCTCCGCCTGGAAGCCGCCGTGATACCCCTCCTCGGGGCGTTCCATGAAACAGGGCGAGGGCGAGACCATGGCGATGCGGTCCACGCGCTCCGGGGCCAGTTCCGCCGCCAGCAGCGCGATGGTCGCGCCGATCGAATGGCCAACCAGCACCGCCTCGCGCAGGTCCAGCCCGTCGAGGATCGCGCGCAGGTCTTCGGCATGCGCCTCCAGCCCCGCGTAGCGCCCGCGGTCGTAGGCCGAAAGGTCCGATTGCCCCATGCCGGTCAGATCGTAGGTGACCACCGGGTGCGCCGCCTCGAAGGCCGGCGCCACCTGCCGCCACATGGACTGGTCGCAGCCGAAGCCGTGCACGAAGACGATCGGCCGGCCCTCGGAATGCCCGGTGCGCTGCACCTTGTTACGCGCGAGATCCATCCATCCCTCCTGTCCGTCGCCCTGCCCCCCCCGGGGGGGCATCTTGCACTGAAACCCGGCCCGGCACATACACATGTTTTAGGGAAAGCGCGGCCGCTGCGATACCCGCCGTCGGGCGGAAAGCTGCGCGCAAAGATTGGGGGGAGCTTCGATGCCCGCGCCAACGCTTGGCACCTTCGGGGACCTGGTCCAGATGACGGCCGAGCCGCTGCACCCCGTGGTGCGGGCCCTGCGCGCGCTGGTGCTGTCGATCGACCCCGGGGCCTGCGAGGTCGTTCGCCTGGGCGACCGCGCCGCCACCTACGGCCTGGGTCCGAAGAAGATGACCGAGGGCTATTGCTACATCCTGCCCTATGCCCGCTGGGTCAACCTGGGCTTCTACCAGGGCGCCACCCTGCCGGACCCCGCCGGCCTGCTGGAGGGGACGGGCGCCAGGATGCGCCACGTTAAGATCCGCGCGCCGCAGGATTGCGAGGCGCCGCAGATCGCCGCCCTGATCC
>JBPEXR010000476.1:0-3483 GCA_052031355.1 Paracoccaceae bacterium | reverse complement strand
CGCGCGGGCGCAGCGCGACGATGGCGTTGATCGCGGGGTTCACCGCCGCGATACGGTCCAGCGTGGCGGCCATCAGCGCCTCGGCGCTCAGCTCCCCCCGGGCGATCCGGGCCAGCTGCGCCTCGGCGGAAAGCGCCAGCACCGGGTCCAAGCGGTCAGCCCTCGGCCTGCGCTTCGGCCCGCGACTTGCCCGAGACGTTCAGCGCCAGCGTCGCCGCCATCAGCCCGTCGAGATCGCCGTCCAGCACGCCCTTGGTGTCCGAGGTCTCGTACCCGGTGCGCAGGTCCTTCACCATCTGGTAGGGCTGCAGCACGTAAGAGCGGATCTGGTTGCCCCAGCCCGCCTCGCCCTTCGCCTCGTGCTGGGCGTTGATCTCGGCGTGGCGCTTTTCCAGCTCCATCTGGTAGAGGCGCGATTTCAGCGCCTTCATGGCGATGTCGCGGTTCTGGTGCTGCGACTTCTCCGAGGAGGTCACCACGATCCCGGTGGGGATGTGGGTGATGCGCACCGCCGAGTCGGTGGTGTTGACGTGCTGCCCGCCCGCCCCGGAGGAGCGGAAGGTATCGGTGCGGATGTCGGCCGGGTTCACCTCGATCTCGATGTTGTCGTCCACCACCGGGTAGACCCAGACCGAGCTGAAGGAGGTGTGGCGCTTGGCGGCGCTGTCGTAGGGCGAGATGCGCACCAGCCGGTGCACGCCAGATTCCGACTTCAGCCAGCCATAGGCGTTGTGCCCCGAGATCTTGTAGGTGGCCGACTTGATGCCCGCCTCGTCGCCGGGGCTTTGGCTTTGCAGCTCGACCGTGTAGCCGCGCTTCTCCGCCCAGCGGACATACATGCGCGCCAGCATCGAGGCCCAGTCGCAGCTTTCGGTGCCGCCCGCGCCGGCATGGATTTCCAGGAAGGTGTCGTTGGCGTCCGCCTCGCCGTCCAGAAGGGCTTCCAGCTCTTTCTCGGCGGCGCGCTTGGCCAGGGCAGTCAGCGCGGCCTCGGCCTCGGAGACGACCTCGGCGTCGCCTTCCATCTCGCCCATCTCGATCAGCTCGACGTTGTCGGAAAGCTCCTGCCGGATGCCCTCGTAGGTCTGGATGGCGTCGACCAGGGCCTGGCGCTCGCGCATCAGCGACTGGGCGCGCGCCGGGTCGTTCCACAGGTCCGGGTCCTCGACCCGGGCGTTGAACTCCTCCAGCCGGTGCTGCGCGGTGTCCCAGTCCATGCGCTGCCGCAGAAGCTCGAGCGATTTTTCGATCTCGGCAACGGTGTTCTGAATCTCGGCGCGCATGGCAGGGTGATCCTTCTGAGGTGTTGGCGGGGTGATAGACCAGCGGGCCGGCACGGGCAAGCCGGCGGGCGCGGCGGCCCGGGGGCCGGCCGGCGCCGCGGAGAGGCGCGCGCAAGGCCCGCGCGCGCCCCGCCTGCGCTAGTAAAGACCGCCGGAGCTGAGCGTGCCGACGTTCGCCTTCGGCCCCACGGTCGCCGTGCCCCCGGTGGAGGTCGTCACCTGCTTGGCGTCGCTTTCGCCCGGGTCGAACAGCTGCAGGTTCGAGCCCATGGCGAAGCCGCCGTCGAAGGTGATGCCGAAGATCGGCTCCTCGCCCTCGCGGAAGTATTCGGCCACCACGTTGGGGCCCGAGGCATCATCCGGCAGGCGCGCCCCGGTGAAACGGTCGATCTTGATGAACCGCCCGCCCTCGGGGACCTCGAACTTGCCGCCGCCGTAGGTCTTGACCGCCTCGGACATGAACTCCTGGAAGACCGGGCCGCAAAGGCTGGCGCCATAGGCCCCCGGCCCCAGCGGGCGCGGCCGGTCGTAGCCGATGTAGCAGCCCGCCACGAGGTTGGAGGTGAAGCCCGTGAACCAGACGTCGCGCGCGTCGTTGGTGGTGCCGGTCTTGCCCGCCACCGGCACCGGCAGGTCGATCGCCCCGGCCGCGGTGCCGCGCTGGACCACGCCCTGCAGCATGGAGGTCAGCTGGTAGGCGGTGATCGGGTCCATCACCTGCTCGCGGTTCGACAGGATGCGCGGGCCCTTCCCCGGCACCAGCGCCGGGTCGCGGCAGTCCAGGCAGTCGCGCTGGTCGTGGCGGTAGATCGTCTGGCCATAGCGGTCCTGCACCCGGTCGACGAGGGTCGGCTCCACCCGCTCGCCGCCGTTGGCGAACATCGCGTAGGCCGAAACCACCTGGTAAAGCGTCGTCTCCTGGCTGCCCAGCGAGTTGGCAAGGTAGGTGCCGAGGTTGTCGTAGACGCCGAAACGCTCGGCGTAATCGGCGACCACCTCCATGCCCACTTCCTGCGCCAGGCGCACGGTCATCAGGTTGCGCGACTGCTCGATCCCGGTGCGCAGGGGCGTCGGGCCGTAGAAGCGGTTGGAGGCGTTCTTGGGCCGCCAGACCCCCTGGGGGGTGTCGATCTCGATCGGGGCGTCGATGACGATCGTCGCGGGCGTGTAGCCGCTGTCCAGGGCCGCCGCGTAGACGAAGGGCTTGAAGTTGGAGCCCGGCTGCCGCTCGGCCTGGGTGACGCGGTTGAAGACCGAATGCTGGTAGGAGAAGCCGCCCTGCATCGCGATGACGCGGCCGGTGTCCACGTCCATCGCCATGAAGCCGCCCTGCACCTCGGGCACCTGGCGCAGGCTCCAGCGGATGAACTCGCCGCTGTCGTCCTTGGTCATGCGCCGCACGTGCACCACGTCGCCACGCTTGAAGTTGGCGGCGAAATCGCCCTTCATCCAGGCGATATCCTCGCGCGGGACGACGAAGGGCTCGGCCTCGCTCTCCTCCACGCCTTCGATGCCGAGGCGCAGCTGGTTTTCCGAGACTTCCAGCACCACCGCCGGGTGCCAGGGATGTTCGGTCACGATGTCGCGGGCCACGTCGGCCTCTGCCAGCGCGGCGCGCCAGGCCTCCTCGGAGGCAAGCTGTTCCTCGGGGATGGTCTTGCCCGTGCCGCGCCATTTGCCCAGGCCGCGGTCGTATTGCTCCAGCTGCGCGCGCAGGGCGCGGGCGGCCAGCTCCTGCATCTCGGGGTCGATGGTGGCGCGCACCGTCAGCCCGCCCGAGAAGAACTCCCCCTCGCCGAAATCGCGGCTCAGCTGGCGGCGGATCTCGTCGGTGAAGTAGTCGCGCGGCGGCAGCGCCTCCTTGAAGCTGTCGAAGTCGCCGTTCTGGACCGAGCGCAGCGGCTGCGCCACCTCCGCCTCGTAGGTCGCGGCGGTGATGTAGCCGTTCTCCATCATCTCCTTCAGGACGAAATCGCGGCGGGCCTTCAGCCGGTCCTTGTTGCGCACCGGGTGAAAGTCGCTGGGCGCTTTGGGCAGCGAGGCCAGCATCGCCGCCTCGTGCGGGCGCAGCTCGCGCAGGGTCTTGTTGAAGAAGGTCTGGGCCGCCGCCGTCACGCCGTAGGAGTTCTGCCCGAGGTAGATCTCGTTGAGGTACAGCTCCAGGATCTGGTCCTTGCTCAGCGTCTCCTCCAGCCGGGTG
>JBPEXR010000475.1:0-6840 GCA_052031355.1 Paracoccaceae bacterium | reverse complement strand
CTGGGCTCGCTGATCTTCATGGCGGCGGACTACGTGCTGATGGCGGCGGCCGGGACGATCTGGCTGCTTTTCGCGGCCCGCGCGGTCGGCGGGATCACCGCCGCCACGCAATCGACCGCCACCGCCTACATGGCCGACATTTCCGCCCCCGGGCAGAAGGCGGCGCGCTTCGGGCTGATCTGGGCGGGCTTCGGCCTGGGCTTCGTGCTGGGCCCGGTGCTGGGCGGGCTGCTGGGCACGCTGGGGCCGCGCGCGCCCTTCTGGGCAGCCGCTGCCCTGGCGGCGCTGAACGCCGGCTTCGGCGCGCTGGTACTGCGCGAGAGCCTGCCCCCCGCCCGCCGCCGCGCCCTCAGCCTCGCGCGCGCCAACCCGCTGGGCGCGCTGCGCCATTTCGGCCGGGTGGCCGGGCTGGCGCCGATGCTGGCGGGCCTCTTCCTGTTTCAGCTCTCGACCGGGGTCTACCCGGCGATCTGGCCTTATTTCACGCAGGCCCGCTTTGGCTGGGACACCGGGCTGGTCGGCCTGTCGCTGGGCCTCTACGGCATGGGGCTGGCGCTGGTGCAGGGCGTGCTGATCCGGCCGCTGACGGCGCGCCTGGGGCCGCGCGCCACGGTGGCCTGGGGCCTGGCCGCCACCGCCGCGGCGATGCTGGCGCTGGGCCTTGTCACAAGCGGCACGCTGGCGCTGGTGCTGACGCCGCTGGCCGCCCTCGGCGCGGTGACCACCCCGGCGCTGCAAAGCGTGATGTCCGACATTGCGCGGGAGGACGAACAGGGCGCGCTGCAAGGGCTGCTGTCCTCGGTCGCGGCGCTGTCGATGATCCTCTCGCCGATGATCATGACGGCGATCTTCTTCGCCGCGACCCGGCCGGGCACCGGGCGCGACTGGCCCTCGGCGCCCTTCGGGCTGGCGCTCCTGCTCTGCGCCGCCGCCGCGCTGGTCCTGCGCGGGGCGATGCGCCCCGGCGCGACCGCGCCGGGCTCGGGGGGCACGGGAGGCGCACCGGGCACGCCCGGCTAATTCCGCGCAGCAAAACGCCATTCCGCCATTGCACCCCCGGGGCCGAGGGGGCAGGCTCTGCCCAACGGGGGGCCATGGGCCCGGCAAGGGAGGAATCGCGATGCAAACCATCCGCGCGGCGGTCTGTCACGAGTTCGGCGCCGACCTGACGATCGAGGAGGTGCGCCTGCGCGCCCCCGAGGCCGGCGAGGTCGAGGTCACGCTGGAGGCCGTGGCCATCTGCCATTCGGACATCACCTTCGCCGAAGGCGGCTGGGGCGGCACCCTGCCCGCGGTCTACGGCCACGAGGCCGCCGGCCGGGTCACCGCCGTGGGCGCCGGGGTCGCGGACCTGCAGCCCGGCGACGCCGTGGCGGTGACGTTGATCCGCGCCTGCGGGCATTGCGGCAACTGCGGCACCGGCAAGCCGACGATCTGCGAGACGCCCTTCGACGGCGACAACGGCGCGCTCAGCACGCTGGAGGGCGGCACCCTGCACCAGGCCATGGCCTGCGGGGCCTTCGCCGAGAAGGTCGTCGTGCACCAGAGCCAGGTCGTCGCCCTGCCCGAGGACATGCCGATGGACGCCGCCGCGCTGCTGAGCTGCGGGGTCATCACCGGCGTCGGCGCGGTGGTCAACGCGGCGCAGTTCCGCGCCGGGCAGGACGCGGTGGTGATCGGCGCCGGCGGCGTCGGGCTGAACGCCATCCAGGGCGCGCGCATCGCCGGCGCCCGCCGCATCGTCGCCGTCGACATGAGCGAGGAAAAGCTGGAGGTCGCGCGCCAGTTCGGCGCCACCCACGGCGTGCTGGCGACCGAGGCGAAGCCCTGGAAGGCCGCGCGCCAGGCCCTGGGCGGGCGCGGCGCCGATGCCGTTTTCGTCACCGTGGGCGCGGTTCCGGCCTATGACAGCGCGCCGCGCTACATGGCCTTCGGCGGCAAGCTGGTCATGGTCGGCATGCCCCACACCGGCGCCACCGCGGGCTACGAGCCGATGGCCATGGCCTACATGGGCCAAAGCATGGTGGGCAGCAAGATGGGCGACGTGGTGATCCGGCGCGACATTCCCTGGATGGTGGACCTCTACCGTCAGGGGCGGCTGAAGCTGGACGAGCTGATCTCCGGCCGCTGGGCGCTGGAGCAGATCAACGAGGCGATCGCCGACACCAAGACCGGCGCCGCCCGCCGCAACGTCATCGTCCTGCCCCGGCGGGACTGACCGCGCGCCGGCGCGGGCCGGCACCCCAGGGAGGGCCGCATGAAACTTGCCGATCTCGATGTCATCGTCACCGCGCCCCCCGCCCCCGGCTGGGGCGGGCGCTACTGGATCCTGGTCAAGCTGCGCACCGCCTGCGGCATCACCGGCTGGGGCGAATGCTACGCCACCGCCGTCGGCCCCCAGGCGATGGAGGCGGTGATCCGCGACGTCTTCGCCCGCCACATGGAAGGCAGCTCGCCCGAGGATATCGAGCTGATGTTCCGCCGCGTCTATTCCTCGGGCTTCACCCAGCGCCCCGACCCCACGGTGATCGGCGCCTTTTCGGGGTTGGAGATCGCCTGCTGGGACATCCTCGGCAAGGCGCGGGAGCGTCCGGTCTGGGCGCTGCTGGGCGGCATGATGAACCCGCGGGTGCGCGCCTACAGCTACATCTACCCCCTGGCGCACCACCCCCTGCCCGACTTCTGGGCCAGCCCCGAGATGGCCGCCGAGGGCGCATTGGCGCTGGTCGAGGCGGGCTACACCGCGGTCAAGTTCGACCCCGCCGGCCCCTACACGCTGCGCGGCGGGCACATGCCGGCGATGCGCGACATCGACCTGTCGGTGCGCTTCTGCGCCGCGATCCGCGCCGCGGTGGGCACCCGGGCGGACCTTCTTTTCGGCACCCACGGGCAGTTTACCCCGGCCGGCGCCATCCGCCTCGGCCAGGCGCTGGAGGCATACAGCCCCCTGTGGTTCGAAGAGCCGATCCCCCCCGACGCCCCGGCCGAGATGGCGCGCGTCGCCGCCGCGGTGCGCATTCCCATCGCCACCGGCGAGCGGCTCTGCACCCGGGCGGAGTTCACCCCCCTGCTGCGCGCCGGCGCGGCGGAGATCCTGCAGCCCGCCCTGGGCCGTCTGGGCGGCATCTGGGAAGGGCGCAAACTGGCCGTGCTGGCCGAGGCTTTCGGCGCGCAGCTTGCCCCGCACCTCTACGCCGGGCCGGTCGAATGGGCCGCCAACGTGCACCTGGCCGCCGCCATCCCCAACCTGCTGATGGCCGAGACGATCGAGACGCCCTTCCACGACGCGCTGATCGGCGGCGCGCTGAAGGTGGAGGACGGGTTCATCACCCCGCCCAGCGCCCCCGGCCTCGGCATCGAGGTGGACGAGGCGCTGGCCCGCGCGCATCCCTACACCGGCCGGGGTCTGCACCTCGAAATGCAGGAAGCGCCCTGCCGCTACGATGCACCCAACCTCTTCGAGGGGGGCGCCCCGGCGCCCGCCGGGCCCCCGACGGAAGAAGGGAACTGAGGCCATTTCCACCTTCCCCTAGGGAATTCCTTAACCTTGTGTTAATATTTGATCCTGCCGTGCAGCCTGGACAGGCAGCTGCATTGCTGCCGTGCCCTTGGGGGGGCCGGTTGGGTCCGCGGCTTGGCCAGGGTGGCACGGCGCCGGCCCGCTCGTTCGGGAATGCGGGCCATGCGCTTTACCCTGAAACAGCTTGCCTATTTCGATGCGGCCCGGCGCACCGGGTCCATCGCCAGGGCCGCCGCGGCGATGCATATCTCGCAAAGCTCGATCACCGCGGCGATCGACGCGATGGAACATACGCTGGGCCAGCAGCTCTTTCGCCGTATCCCCGCCAAGGGGCTGCGCCCGACCGAGGCGGGCTTGGCCGCCGGCGCGCGCATCGGTGAATTCCTGGAAGAGGCGCGGCGGCTGGAGGGCGATTTGATGACCCTGGCCGGGGCCCCCGCGGGGCAGTTGCGGCTGGGGGTCCTGGGGCGCATCGCCTCGCTGGTCCTGCCGGAGCTGCTGACCCGCCTGCGGGCCGAGGAACGCGGCATCGACATCTCGCTGATGGCCGGCGACGGGCCGGCGCTGATGGAGGCGCTGGACCGCGGCGGGCTGGATGCCGCGCTGGTCTTCCGCCACGGGTTGCCCGACGGGCTGCCCTTCACCGAACTGGCCCGCGTCACGCCCTGCCTGCTGCGCCGCAAGCCCGACGGCGCGCCCCCCGCCCCGCCCCGGATCGAGGATCTGGCCGGCGCGCACCTGCTGCTGCTCGACGCGCCCGAGACGGCCGCGCTGCAGCTCTCGCTCGCCACGCTGGCCAAGCCGCCGGAGGTCGAGCAGATCGCCGACATGAACCTGATCATGGCGCTGGTGGCCGCCGGCCGCGGGCTGGCGCTGCTGGACATCGCCCCCTCCGGGCTGCCGGAGGGTATCCTGGCGCAATCGGTCGTCGGCATGCCCGAGGCGCCGCTGGGCCTTGCCCAGATGCGCGGCCCGATCCGCCCCGCCCTCGCCGAACGGCTGGAGCAGATCGCCCGCGAGCTGGCCGAGGAAGGCCGCTTCGACTGCGAGCCGCACAAGGCCCCGCCCCCCGCCGATCCCGCCTGAGGCGCCAGCCGCCACCCGCCCCCGCCGCGGCGATCCCCTTCATCTCGCCCCAAATACTCTCGGGGGTGAATGGCGCCGCAGGCGCCAGAGGGGGCAGACAGCCCCCCACCTTCCTTCGCCACGGAAACCGCAAAAGAAGACCCCCGCCCGGAAAACCCGGACGGGGGCCGAATGCCATACGGCACGCGCGCGCGGATCACTCTTCGGGCGCGAACTCCCAGGGACGGACGTAGGCGCCCAGCACCTGGCCCACTTCCTCGGCGCTGTTGGCGCGGCTGACGCGGGCGACGAGGCCACGCGACTTGTCGTCAATCACCTCGGTCACCCGGGCGTCGAGGCCGGCCTCCGCCAGCGCCGCGTCGTAGACCCGGGCGATGGCGCGCTTGCGCAGGTCGGGCTTGAAGACCTTGCCGACGGCAGTCTTGGGCAGCTCTTCCAGCACCTCGACGTGGCGCGGCCGGGCGGCGCGTTCGTGCACGTGCTCGCGGCAATAGGCCAGAAGCTCCTCGTTGCTGACCTGCGCGCCCTCGACCAGCTCGACGTAGGCGCAGGGGATCTCGCCCGCGTGGGCATCGGGCTGGCCAATGGCGCCGGCGAAGGCGATCGCCTCGTGGCCCAGCAGGGCTTCCTCGATCTCCGCGGGGTCGATGTTGTGCCCGCCGCGGATGATCAGGTCCTTGGCGCGGCCGGTGATCCAGAGGTATTCGTCCGCGTCGATCCGGCCCAGATCGCCGGTGCGCAGGAAGCGGTCCTTGTAGTAGAGGCCGGCGTTCTTCTCGGCCTCGGTGTAGGTATTGCCCGCCCAGACGCCGGGGTTGGCGACGCAGATCTCGCCCACCTCGTCGGTGGCGCATTCGACCAGCTCGCCGTTCGCGTGCTTGACGATCTTCACATCCGTGTAGGGGAAGCGGATGCCGATGGAGCCGATCTTCTTCGCCCCTTCCACCGGGTTGCAGGAGACGAGGCAGGTCGCCTCGGTCAGCCCGTAGCCCTCGACGATGGTCACGCCGGTGGCGGATTCGAAGCGGCGGAACAGCTCCTGCGGCAGCGGCGCCGAGCCGGAGAAGGCCGTCTTCACGGTCGAGACATCCGCATCCACCGGGCGCTGCATCAGCGCCGAGATCGCCGTCGGCACGGTGATGATGAAGGTGATCTTCCAGCGTTCGATCAGCTTCCAGAAGTTGTCGAAGACGCCGTCGCCGCGGTAGCCGGCGGGCGTCGGGAAGACCACATGCGCGCCGGAGGTGATGACCGCCATCAGGATCACGTGGCAGGCGAAGACATGGAACAGCGGCAGCGGGCAGATGACGTTGTCGGTCTCGGTATACAGCAGCGTGCCGCCCAGCCAGCCGTTGTAGACGATGCCGGAATACTTGTGCTGCGCCACCTTGGGCATGCCGGTGGTGCCGCCGGTGTGGAAATAGGCCGCGACGCGGTCGCCCTGGCTGTCCTCGAAGGCAAGGCTGCGCGGGCGGCGGCCCAGCTCGGCGTTGAAGTCCAGCACGCGGGCCTTGTGGTCGGCCGGGTTCTTGGGGCGCACCAGCGGCACGATCCAGCTTTTCGGCGGCGTCAGGTAACGGTTGAGGTCGATCTCCAGCACCGTCTCGACGTTGGGCGCCATGGCGACGGCGGCGGCGGTCTTCTGCGCCACGTCGGTCTTGGGGAATGCCTTTAGCGTGACGACGACCTTGGCCCCGGTCTCGCGCAGGATGGCGCCGATCTGCTCGGCCTCCAGCAGCGGGTTGATCGGGTTGATGATGCCCGCGATGGCGCCGCCCAGGATGGTCAGCGCGGTCTCGTTGCAGTTGGGCAGCACGCAGGCGACGACGTCCTGCTCGCCCACGCCCAGATCGCGGAAGAGGTTGGCCGCCTGGCAGGTGCGGGCGTGCAGCTCGTCCCAGGTCAGCGTCTCGGCCTTGTCCTTGGGGCCCGACAGCAGCTGGAAGGTCACCGCGTTGCGGCTGCCGAACTTGTCCTTGGTGCGGGTCAACATCTCGTACAGCGTGCGCGGCGTGTCCCGTGCCTCCCAGGGCATTTCCGCCTCGATCCGGCGCGTGTCTTCGATGGATGCAAAACCCATGGTCGTCCTCCCTCTGCCCTCTTGCGAGGTGCTTGTATTCGATCGCCAATGTGAAAGCCTTTGGCGAGCGGTGCAAGAACTCCGCATCCCCCGGGACGTGGCGTCGCGCGCGGGCGGGGGGCGGTTTTCGGGGCTGTCGGCGCGGGCGGCGGCG
>JBPEXR010000474.1:0-2697 GCA_052031355.1 Paracoccaceae bacterium | reverse complement strand
TGATCCGCCCCGCGATGTATGACGCCTACCACGACATCATCCCCGTTCAGCAGGCCCCAGCGGGGGCCGAGCGCGCGCCGATCGACATTGTCGGCCCGGTCTGCGAAACCGGCGATACCTTTGCCCGGCAGCGCGACATGCCGGCGCTGGCGGCGGGCGATCTGGTCGCCTTCCGCTCGGCCGGGGCCTACGGCGCGGTAATGTCCAGCGAATACAACACCCGGCCCCTGATCCCCGAGGTCATGGTCCAGGGGGATCAATTCGCCGTCATACGCGCCCGTCCGACCTTTGACGAAATGATCGCCCGCGATACCATCCCCCCGTGGCTGTAGGCGCATGTCGCGCGCGGCCTCCGGAACCCAGGTGATGCCGCAACAGCAAGGCCCGCCAGATCGCGCAACGGGTGCCCCGCGCGGGCAACCCGCATCGCCCGCGCCCGCCCCGGGCGGCGCGGGGCTGGCGCCGGTGCGCCGGGCGCTGGCGCTGACCTATGCCGGGCTTTGGGCCGAACGGATGGCCCGCGCCTTCTGGCCGTTCTTCAGCCTGCTCATCACCGTGATCGCCCTGGTCCTGCTGGGCCTGCCCGAGGCGCTGGAGCCGGGCAGCTTCCGCGCGCTGCTCTGGGGCGCCGCGGCGCTGGGCCTGGGGCTTCTGGGCTGGGGCATCTGGCGCTTCCGCCGCCCCCGCCGGGCAGAGGCGCTGGCCCGGCTCGATGCCACGCTGCCCGGCCGCCCCCTGCAGGCGCTGGGCGACCGGCCCGCCGGCCCGGAAAGCGCCGAACTGGCGGCGCTGTGGCAGGCCCACCAGGTGCGCATGGCGCGGCGGGCCGCCGCCGCCCGCCCGGTGCCGCCCGACCCGGCGCTGGCGCCGCGCGACCCGCTGGGCCTGCGCTTGATCGCGCTGACCGCCCTCGCGGCGGCGCTGCTGTTCGGATCGGCCTGGCGCCTGGCCGAGGTCGGCGGCCTGGCCGCCGGCGGGCCGGGGGGCGCGGGGCTGGCCGGCGGCGCCGTCTGGGAGGGCTGGATCGAGCCGCCGGGCTACACCGGGCAGCCGGCGCTCTACCTCGCGGACCAGCCCGAGGGGGCGCTGACGGTGCCCGTGGGCAGCCGCGTCACGCTGCGGTTCTACGGGCCCGAAGGAGCGTTGAAGGCCAGCCAGAATGTCTCGGCCCCCGCCGTTGCTGGGGAGGCGCAGGGGGACGCGCCCGCCGAATTGCCGCAGATCGGCCCGGAGGGCGCGGTCTTCACCGTGGCCCGCGACGGCGAGATCCGGATCGAGGGGCCGAACGCCCGCGCCTGGCAGTTGACCGTGCGCCCGGACGCCGCGCCGCAGCTTGCCGTGACCGGCCCGGCGGAACAGGCCGCGGGCGGGGCGATGGCGCTGCCCTTCGAGGCCTCGGATGATTATGGCATCACCGGCGGCGTGGCGCGGGTGACGCTGGACCTCGACCGTGTCGACCGCCGGCACGGGCGGGCCGCGGCGCCCGAGCCGCGCGAGGCGGTCGAGATCCCGCTGCCGCTGCCGCTGGCCGGGGACCGCACCGAGTTTGCCCTGCGGCTGGTCGAGGACCTGTCGCAGCACCCCTGGGCGCATCTGCCGGTCCGCGTGACGCTGGAGGCGCGCGACGCCGCGGGCCAGCGCGCAGAGGCCGAGGTCGTCCTGCCAGCGCTGCCCGCCCGGCGTTTCTTCGATCCGCTGGCCGCCGCGGTGGCCGAGCAGCGCCGCGACCTTCTGTGGTCGCTGGAAAACGCCCCGCGCGTCGCGCAGGTGCTGCGCGCGGTCTCGCACCGGCCCGAGGATGTCTTCCGCTCCGACACCGCATACCTGCGGCTGCGGGTGATCTTGCGGCGGTTGGAGCGGTTCCACGCCCACGGCCTGCTGGCCGAGAACCGCCCCGAGATCGCCGAAGCCCTCTGGGACCTCGCGGTGCTGCTGGAGGAGGGCGACATGGCCGACGCCGCCGAGCGGCTGCGCCGCGCGCAGGAACGTCTGGCCGAGGCGATGCGCCAGGGCGCCTCGCCCGAAGAGATCGCCCGCCTGATGGACGAGCTGCGCCAGGCCACCAACGACTACATCCAGCAGCTGTCCCGCCAGGCGCAATCCCAGCCGCAGGAGGGGGCCCAGGCGCCGCCCGAAGGCGCGATGGAGATGACGCAGGACGACCTGCAACGCATGATGGACCGCATCCAGGAGCTGATGGAGCAGGGCCGCATGGCCGAGGCCGAGCGCGCGCTGGAGGAGCTGCGCCGCATGCTGGAGAACATGCAGGTCACCCAGGGCCAGCCGGGGCAGGGCGAGCCGACGCCGGGCCAGCAGGCGATGGAAGGGCTGCAGGACACCCTGCGCCAGCAGCAGGGCCTGTCGGACGAGGCCTTCCGCGACCTGCAGGAACAGTTCAACCCCGGCGCCCGCCAGGGGCAGAACCCCGGCAACACCGGCCGCAGCGGCGGCGAGGGGCGCGGCCAGTCGCATGATCCCTTCGCCGGCGAGCCGGGCCAGGGCCAGGGCGAGGGCCAGCGCCAACCCGGCCAGCCGGGCGAGGGCGGCACGCCCGGCCCGGGCGATCCGCAGGACCAGCAGCAGGGCCAGGCGCCGGGCGAAGGCCAGGACCCGGGGGCCGAGGGCGCCCCCGGCGGCGGCGCCGAGGCCTTGGCCGAGCGGCAGCGTGCCCTGCGGCAGGAACTGTCGCGCCAGCGC
>JBPEXR010000473.1:0-8999 GCA_052031355.1 Paracoccaceae bacterium | reverse complement strand
GAGGCCCTCGCGGCGGGCAAGGCCGACGCCGAGATCTTCCTGAAGGAGCTGGTCTGGCGCGAGTTCGCCTATCACCTGACATGGCACACCCCGCGGCTGGTCTCGGACAACTGGCGCCCGGAATGGGACGCCTTCCCCTGGAACGAGGACCGCCGCCGCGCCGAGGTGCAGGCCTGGGAGCAGGCGCGCACCGGCATGCGCTTCGTCGATGCCGCCATGCGCGAGATGCAGGTGACCGGGCGCATGCACAACCGCGCCCGGATGATCGTCGCCTCCTACCTGACCAAGCACCTGATGTGCCACTGGCGCATCGGGCAGGCCTGGTTCGAGGATCACCTGATCGACTGGGACCCGGCCAACAACGCGCTGGGCTGGCAATGGGCGGCAGGCTCGGGGCCCGATGCGGCGCCCTTCTTCCGCGTCTTCAACCCCGAGACGCAGCTGGGCCGCTTCGACCCCGAAGGCGCCTACCAGCGCGCCTGGATCGCCGAGGGGCAGGCGCGCCCGCCGCAAAGCGCGCTGGACTATTTCGAGGCGATCCCCCGGCGCTGGGCCCGCGCGCCGACGGACAGCTACCCGGCGCCCATCGTCGGCGCCGCCGAGGGGCGCGAACGGGCGCTGGCGGCCTACAAGGCGCGCGAGGCGTGAGGCCCGGCACCGATGCAGGGATCGACGAAAACACTTGGCAGGGCGCAAGGGGCGCCCCTAGCCTGCCGCAGGGAGGCAATAAGCGGATGGTTCTGACAAGCACGCAGGGGCAGGGGGATCTGCCGCGCTATTTTCCGACGATCTTCGAGATGGCGCGCGGCATGCCGCGCGGGCGGGCGGACTTCGTGCTGCCCGACGGCCGGCGCTTTCGCGCCGAGGGCACCGCGCCGGGGCCGGTGGCGGAGATGCACATCCACAACCGCGACCTCTTCGCCCGGCTGATCCGCGAGGGCGATCTGGGGTTCTGCGACGCCTACCTCGACGGCTGGTGGTCGACGCCGGACCTGCAGGCCTTCATGGACCTGGTGCACACCGAAAACGAGGAAATCTACGACGGGTTTCCCGGCCAGGGCCTGCTGCGCACCTACGAGAAGCTGCGCTTCTGGCTGCAGTCGAACTCGCGCGCGCAGGCGCGGCGCAACATCTCCTACCACTACGACCTGGGCAACCGCTTCTACGAGCTGTGGCTCGACGACACGATGACCTATTCCAGCGCCCTTTTCGAGACCGGGCAGGAAAGCATGGAGGCCGCGCAGCGCGCCAAATACGCCAGCCTGATCGACCAGATGGGCGTGCGCCCGGGCGATCATCTGCTGGAGATCGGCTGCGGCTGGGGCGGTTTCGCCGAATACGCCGCGCGCGAGCGGGGGCTGCGCGTCACCGGGCTGACCATCAGCCAGGAACAGGCCAGCTTTGCCCGCCAGAGGATTGAAAAGGCAGGGCTTTCGGACATGGTCGAGGTGAAGCTGCAGGACTACCGCGATGAGCGGGGGACCTACGATGGCATCGCTTCGATCGAGATGTTCGAGGCGGTGGGCCAGCGCTACTGGCCGGTCTACTTCGACACGGTCAAGGCGCGGCTGCGCCCCGGCGCCCAGGCCACGCTGCAGATCATTACCGTCGCCGACCGGCGCTGGGACGTCTATCGCCGCGGCGTGGACTTCATCCAGAAGTACATCTTCCCGGGCGGCATGCTGCCCAGCCCCAGCGCCCTGCGCAGCGAGATCGAGCGGGCGGGCCTGGCCATCGTCGGCTCGCGCGAGTTCGGCCCTTCCTACGCCCAGACGCTGCGCCGCTGGCACGAGCGGTTCAACGCCCGCTGGGAGGAGATCGCCCCCCTCGGCTTCGACGAGCGTTTCCGCCGGATGTGGAATTTCTATCTAACCTCTTGCGCTGCAACGTTTCAGGTCGGAAACTGCGACGTGACGCAGATCACGATCAAGAGGCCCGCCTGATGCCCACCGCCGCCCGGCTTGTCGCCGCAGTGTTCCTTGCCGGGTTGGCGGCTTTGGCTTTCTACGTCGCGATCGGCCATGCGCCGAAGGATGTCTCGCCCCGCAGTTTCGTCGCCATCGGCGCCCTGATCGGCGCCTTCTGCGGCTGGACGATCCTGGGCCCGCGCGCCGGGCACGGCTATGTCCCCTCGATCAGCCACGGCATGACGGCGATGGCCTCGATGGTGCTGCTGTCGCTGGGCGCCTTCGGCGCGCTGGAGATGTGGCGCCTGGCGCTGCGCCGCCGCTACGACGGGGTGATGGAGGCGTTGGCCGGCCTGCTGGAAGAGGGCTACGAATACGCCCTGTGGCTGGCGAATGGACCCACGCTGGCCCTGCTGCTGGGCGGATCGATCCTGGCCGGGGTGCTGGCCGAACAGGCGGCGCGGCGCTGGCGCTGATGTCCCATTCGCAATTCTTCTACGGCACGCTGCGGCACCTGCCGCTGCTGGAGGCGGTTCTCGGGGCGCCCGCGGATGCGCTGAAGCTGCGCCCGGCCGCGCTGGCGGGTCACCGCGTGCACTGGGTGCAGGACGCGCCCTTCCCGATGATCTGCGAAGGCAGCCCCGAGGATCGCGCCACGGGCCTTCTGGCCGAAGACCTGACCGAAGAGCAATCGGCGCGGCTGCAATACTACGAGGGCGGCTTCGGCTACGAGCTGCGCGCGGTGACGGTGGAGACGCCCGAGGGCGCGCGCCCCAGCACCGTCTATTTCCCGCAGCCCGGTCTCTGGACGCCCGGTGCGGCGTTCGACCTCGGCGATTGGGCGCGCCGCTGGGGGGCGCTGTCCTGCGCTGCGGCGCAGGAGGTCATGGGTTATTTCGGCGCGCGCCCCGCGGCGCAGGTGGCGCATATGTTCCCGATGATCCGCGCCCGCGCGGCGCAGAAGGTGATCGCCGGCCAGATGCCCAGCGCCGGGCAGGGGCGGCGGGACGAGGTGCAGCTTTCGGCGCTGCGCCGCCCCTACGCCAATTTCTTCGCGATCGAGGAATACGATCTGTCCTTCCGCCGCCATTCCGGCGGGCAAAGCCCGGTGGTCGAACGCGCGGTGCTGGCGGCGACCGACGCGGCCATCGTGCTGCCCTATGATCCGGTGCGGGACCGGGTGCTGCTGGTCTCGCAGTTCCGCCCCGGGCCCTACGGGCGCGGCGATCCCGCGCCCTGGTGCCTGGAGCCGATCGCCGGCCGCGTCGATCCCGGCGAGACCCCGGAGGAGGCCGCCCGCCGCGAGGCGCGCGAGGAGGCGGGCCTGACCCTGCAGGGGCTGGAGGTGATCGGCCGCGCCTATCCCAGCCCCGGCACCTCGACCGAGTTCTACCACCTCTTCCTGGGGCTGGCGGAGCTGCCGGACGATGCCTCGGGGCTGGGCGGGCTGGCCTCGGAGGAGGAGGATATTCGCAGCCACATCCTGCCGGCGGAGGATTTCATCGCCATGGGCGACGGCGCGGCGCTGAACATCGTGCCGGCGCAGCTTTGCGCGCTGTGGCTGGCGCGCCACCGGTCCCGGCTGCGCGCCGAGGCGGGCTAGGCGGGCTAGGCGGGGCAGGTGGGCCGGAGGGGCGAGGCGGACGCGCCCGCGCCGTGCCGCCGCGGTCCCCTGCACCCCGCCGCCGATGCCAAACCCCCGCGCCGCGCGCCCGCTTGAGTTCCCGGTGCGCCGCGCATAGACCCAAGGGGAACGCAAACTTGGAGGTCCCGCCATGCGCATCGCACGCGATTTGCCCGAGGCGATCGGAAACACCCCGCTCATTCGCCTGAACGCCGCCAGCGAGGCCACCGGCTGCGAGATCTACGGCAAGGCGGAATTCATGAACCCCGGCCAGTCGGTCAAGGACCGCGCCGCGCTCTACATCATCCGCGACGCGGTGAAGCGCGGCCTGCTGGAGCCGGGCGGCACCATCGTTGAGGGCACCGCGGGCAACACCGGCATCGGGCTGGCGCTGGTCGGGGCCTCCATGGGCTTTCGCACCGTCATCGTGATCCCCGAAACGCAGAGCCAGGAGAAGAAGGACATGATCCGCCTGGCCGGGGCCGAGCTGGTGCAGGTGCCCGCCGCGCCTTACCGCAACCCCAACAACTACGTGCGCTATTCCGGCCGCCTGGCGGAGGAGATGGCCAAGACCGAGCCGCATGGCGCGATCTGGGCGAACCAGTTCGACAACACCGCCAACCGCCAGGCCCACGTGGAGACGACGGGCCCCGAGATCTGGGAGCAGACGGATGGCAAGGTCGACGGTTTCATCTGCGCCGTCGGCTCGGGCGGGACGCTGGCGGGGGTGGCCGAGGCGCTGCAGGACCGCGGCGTGAAGATCGGCCTGGCCGACCCCGAGGGCGCGGCGCTGCACAGCTTCTACACCACGGGCGAATTTGCCGCGCCCGGCTCCTCGATCACCGAGGGGATCGGGCAGGGGCGGGTGACCGCCAACCTCGAAGGCTTCCGCCCCGATTTCAGCTACCGCATCCCCGACGCCGAGGCGCTGCCGGTGGTCTTCGATCTGCTGAAGGAGGAGGGGCTCTGCCTTGGCGGCTCTTCCGGCGTCAACGTCGCGGGCGCGATCCGCATGGCGCGCGAGATGGGCCCGGGCCACACCATCGTCACGGTGCTGTGCGACTATGGCACGCGCTACCAGTCGAAGCTCTACAATCCGGATTTCCTGAAGGAGAAGGGCCTGCCCGTGCCGGATTGGCTGGACCGGGCCCCGGCGTCGATCCCGGGGGTCTTCGAAGACACCGAATGAGCCGCGTTCTGCCTCTGCGATCCGCGCTGGCGCTGCTGGCCGCGGTGGTCCTGCCGCTGGCGCTGTCGCTGCTGCTGGCCTTCGGCGCGGCCGCGCCGGCCGCCGCGCAGGGGACGCCCAATTATTCCGAATGGTCCGAGGCGGCCGAGCGCGCCGAACAGGCGGTCGCCGCCAACCGCGCCTCGGACGCCGCGCTGGAGGACCTGCGCGCCGAGATCGCCCGCTGGCGCGAGCGCTTCCAGGCCGCGCAGGGCACCAACGAGCAGCGCATCGAGACGCTGCGCGCGCAGATCCAGGCCCTGGGCGAGCCGCCGGAGACCGGCGCCGAGTCGCCCGACATCACCGCCCGGCGCGACGAGCTGCGCCGCCAGCTGGCCGAGTTGCGCGCCCCCGTCGTCGCCGCCGAGGAGGCCTATAGCCGCGCCGACGGGCTGATCCGCGAGATCGACGACAAGATCCGCGCCCGCCAGACCGACGCGCTGCTGTCGCTGGGCCCCAGTCCGCTGGCGCCGGCGCATTGGGCCAGCGCCTGGATGGCGCTGCGCGATTCGCTGGGCGGGGCGGCGGCGGAGGTGGGCCATGCCCTGGGCTCGGACACGCAGCGCCGCGAGTTCCGCGAGAACCTGCCGTTGTTCCTGGGCCTCCTGGCGCTTGGCGCGCTGCTGCTGCGCACCCGCGCCTGGATCGAGCGGTTCGGCGCCCGGCTGCGGCGCGGCGGCCGGCGCGGCGTCGCCGTCTGGAGCTTTCTCGTCTCGATCATGCAGATCGTGGTGCCGCTGGTCGGCATCGTCGCGCTGACGGAGGCGCTGTTCGCCACCGGGCTTTTCGGGCTGCGCAGCGCGGTGCTGCTCTCGACCCTGCCGACGGCGGGGGCGGTGCTGCTGGGCTTCTGGTGGCTGGGCGATCGCCTGTTCCCCTCGGATGGGGACACCCCGCAACTTCCCCTGGCCGACGAGGTGCGCCAGGAGGCGCGCTGGAACGTCGGCATCCTGGCGGTTCTGGTGGTGGCGCATATGCTGCTCTCGCGCCTGGCGGCCTTCGAAAGCTTCGACGATGCCGCCCGCGCTGTCCTGGTCTTCCCGCTGATCCTGGCCTCGGGGTTGCTGCTGTTCCGCCTGGGGCAGGTGCTGTCGCAGAAGGTCACCGCCCCGGGCGAGGCCAATGCCGAGGAAACGCCCTTCCGCCTGCAGATCGTGCGGATGCTGGGCCGCGCGGCCAAGGCGGTGGGCCTGGCGGGGCCGGCGATGGCCGCCGTGGGCTATGGCGCCGCCGGCGAGGCGCTGGTCTTCCAGTCGGTGCTGACGCTGGCGCTTTGCGGGCTGGTGCTGGTGCTGCAGGGCTTTTTGTCGGATGTCTACCGCTACGCCACCCGGGCCGAGGAGGGCGCCGGCGAGGCGCTGCTGCCGGTGCTGGGCGCCTTCCTGCTGGGCATCCTGGCGCTGCCGGTGCTGGCGCTGATCTGGGGCGCGCGCACCGCCGATCTGACAGAGATCTGGGCCCGCTTCCGCGAAGGCTTCGTGCTGGGGGAGATCCGCATCTCGCCCACCGATTTCCTGACCTTCGTCGTGGTCTTCGCCATCGGCCTGGCGCTGACGCGGCTGGTGCAGGGGGCGCTGCGCTCCTCGGTGCTGCCGCGCACGCGGATGGACGCGGGCGGGCAGACGGCGGTCGTCTCGGGCACCGGCTACCTGGGCATCTTCCTGGCCGCCATCGCCGCGATCACCAGCGCGGGGATCAACCTCTCGGCCTTGGCTTATGTCGCCGGCGCGCTGTCGGTGGGCATCGGCTTCGGTCTGCAGAACATCGTGTCGAACTTCGTCTCCGGCATCATCCTGCTGATCGAGCGGCCGATCTCCAAGGGCGACTGGATCCAGGTCGGCGACCAGATGGGCTACGTGCGGGACATCTCGGTCCGCTCGACCCGGATCGAGACCTTCGACCGGACCGACGTGATCGTCCCCAACGCCGATTTCATCTCCGGCGTGGTGACCAACTGGACGCGCGGCAACACCGTGGGCCGGGTCATCGTGCCGGTGGGCGTCGCCTATGGCACCGACACCCGCAAGGTCGAGCAGATCCTGACGGAGATCGCCAATGCCCACCCGATGGTGGTGGCCTCGCCGCCGCCCAGCGTGCTGTTCCGCGGCTTCGGCGACAGCAGCCTGAACTTCGAGATCCGCGCCATCCTGCGCGACGTGAACTGGGTGATGAGCGTCCATTCGGACATGAACCACGAGATCGCCGAGCGTTTCGCCCAGGAGGGGATCGAGATTCCCTTCCCGCGGCGCGATCTCTACCTGCGCGGCGGCGCGCTGGACCTGCCGGGCGGCGGGGCCGAGGCGCAGACCGCCGCGGACGATCAGAACAAGGCCCCCTCCGAGGGCGGGGACGCGGGCCAGAGGGAGAGCTGAGAGAATGACCAAGGACCTGTTCCGCGAAGACGCCTACCTGCGCGAGGCCGAGGCCGAGGTGACGGCGATCACCCCCGAGGGGGGCATCGTGCTGGACGCCTCGATCTTCTATCCCACCGGGGGCGGCCAGCCGGGCGACAGCGGCTGGCTGGACTGGGACGGCCAGACGCTGGAAATCGCCACCACCGTCAAGGGCGAGGCGGGCGCCCCGGTGCTGGTCCCGGCCGAGCCGGCGGCCCTGCCGGAGGTCGGCGCGCGCCTCGTCCAGCGTCTCGACTGGGATCGGCGCTACCGCCACATGCGCATGCACACCGGGCTGCACCTGCTGTCGGTGGTGATCCCGCTGCCGGTGACCGGCGGGCAGATCACCGCCGCCAAGGGGCGGCTCGATTTCGACATGCCCGAGGCGCCCGAGGACCGCGAGGGGATCGAGGCCGCCCTCAACGCGCTGATCGAGGCGGACCACCCGGTGACCGAGCGCTGGATCACCGAGGAGGAGCTGGACGCCCAGCCCGAGCTGGTCAAGACGATGTCCGTCCAGCCCCCGCGCGGCGCCGGCCGCGTGCGCCTTGTGCGCATCGGCGGGGAAGAGCAGGTGGACCTGCAGCCCTGCGGCGGCACCCACGTCGCCCGCACCGGCGAAATCGGCCCCATGCGCCTTGGCAAGATCGAGAAGAAAGGCCGCCAGAACCGCCGCGTCAGCCTGCATTTCGCCTGACGGGCAGGGCGCCGCGCGCCACCCGCGCCGGCACCCGCGGAAGGGGGTTGCACCCGCCGCGGCTTTGATTGTAAAGACGCGCCCACGGAGAGGTGGCCGAGTGGTCGAAGGCGCACGCCTGGAAAGTGTGTAGGCGGGAAACCGTCTCCAGGGTTCGAATCCCTGTCTCTCCGCCATTCCATCCCCTACCGCGATCCCCGGACCCGGCGCACCCGCCCGTAGGCCACCCTCGCGCGCCGAACTTCCCGCTGGACGCCCGCCCCGGCGCGCCTAGGTAAGGTGCGACACGGAAAGGGAGAATCGCGTGCTGCATTCACGGCGTTCGGTCTTGGGCCTCCTGGCGGGGGCGACTTTCGGGCTTGCGGGCTGCGCGGCGGGGCCGCGGGGGCCAGTCGATCCGGCCGAACGGGCGCGGGATGTGGCGGCGCTGCGCGATGCGATCCTGGCGCTGGGGCCGGGGATCGACCCGGCGGAGGCCGCCCGCGCGGCCCAGGTCAGCTATTCCGAGACCGATGCCCTGGCGCGGCAATACGGCATCACCGACCCGCCGCTGATCCACAATTCCAAGGTCAACATGGGGCTGCGCACCCGCGGCCTCTGCTGGCACTGGGCCGAGGACCTTGAGCGGCGCCTGAAGGCCGAGGGGTTCCGCACCCTGGCCATCCACCGCGCCATCGCCAACGCCGACAATCCCTTCCGGATCGATCACAGCACCGCCGTGATTTCCCGCGCCGGGGACGGGGTGATGGCGGGCATCGTGATCGACCCCTGGCGCAAGGGCGGGGTGCTGACCTGGGCGCGGCTGCGCGAGGACAAGGATTACCGCTGGCGCCCGCGGCGCGAGGTGCTGGCCGAGAAACGCGCCCGCGCGCTGGCCCGGCAGGGCGGCTGAGGCGCGCGCGGTCCGGCTCGAAGCGCAGCGGTCGCGGCTGCGGTCAGTAGGGCAGGCCCACGTAGTTCTCCGCCAAAGCGGCCTGGGCGGCGGGGCTTTCGGACAGGTAGGCGACCTCCGCCGCCTGCATGGCGCGGTCGAAGGCGCTTTGCCCGTCGAACCTGTGCAGCAGTTGCGTGAACCACCAGGAGAAGCGCTGCGTCTTCCAGACCCGGGCGAGGGCGCGGTCGGAATATTCGGCCAGGCCCGCCGCGTCGC
>JBPEXR010000472.1:0-1664 GCA_052031355.1 Paracoccaceae bacterium | reverse complement strand
GCCGAGACGATGCGCGGCCCGATCGCCGCGCTGGTGCCGGGGGCGGAGTTCATGCGCCGCGAGCGCATGTCCCAGCTCAGCTATTCGGGGCGGCGCAAGATCTCGCGCATGCCGGCGCGCAGCGCCATCGTCGGCTTCTCGGTCGAGAACGTCTATGCCATCGCCGAGCTTCTGCGCCGGCAGAAGGGCGGGGCGGCGGTGGTGATGGGCGCGCTGAGCCCGCGCACCCGCAATGCCCAGGTGGAGATGTACCAGTCGGGCGAGGTCGATTACCTGGTCGCCACCGATGCCATCGGCATGGGGCTGAACCTCGACATCGACCATGTCGCCTTCTCGGCGCTGACGAAATTCGACGGCCGCCGGATGCGGCCGCTGGCCCCGAACGAGCTGGCGCAGATCGCCGGCCGCGCCGGGCGCGGCATGCGCGACGGGGCCTTCGGCGTCACCGGCGAGGCGCCGGACCTGCCGGACGAGGTGGCGCAGGCGATCATGGACCACCGCTTCACCCCGATCCGCAAGCTGAACTGGCGCAGCGCCGCGCTGGACTTCGGCACGCCCGAGCGGCTGATCGCCTCGCTGGAGGCCCAGCCCGGGGACGAGCGGCTGGTCCGCGCCCGCGAGGCGGACGACCTGGGCGCGCTGAAGACGCTGGCGGACCGGGCGGAAACCCGCGCAAGGGCCAGCGACCCGGCCTCGGTCCGGCTGCTGTGGGATGTCTGCCGCATCCCCGACTTCCGCGGCATCAGCCACGCCGAACACGCCAGCCTGCTGGAGGGCATATTCACCTACCTGCACGAGCGCGGCGAGGTGCCCGAGGACTGGATGGCGCGGCAGGTCAAGCGCATCGACCGCACCGACGGCGAGATCGACGCCCTGTCGAAACGCCTCGCCTTCATACGCACCTGGACCTATGTCGCACAGAGGCGGGGGTGGCTGCGCGATGAAACCCATTGGCGCGACGTCACGCGCGCTGTAGAAGACAGGCTGTCGGACGCGTTGCACGCCTGCCTGACGAAACGATTTGTTGACCGGCGCACCTCGGTTCTGATGCGCCGGTTGAAGCAGAAGGAGGCCCTCTTGGCCGAAGTGAACGACAAGGGTGAGGTTACGGTTGAAGGCGAATTCGTCGGCCGTATCGAAGGGTTCCGGTTCCGCCAGGACAAGGAGGCCACGGGCCAGGAAGCAAAGACGCTGAAGCAGGCGTCGCTGCAGGCCCTGGCGCCGCAGTTCCACCTGCGGGCCGATCGTTTCTACAACGCCCCGGACACCGAGATCGACTTCACCGAGCAGGGCGGCCTGATGTGGGGCGAACAGGCGGTCGGCAAGCTGGTGGCGGGGGATGACCCGCTGCGCCCGCGCGTCTCCGCCTTCGTCGACGAGGAAGCCGGCCCGGAGGTCGCCCAGAAGGTCGAGCGGCGCCTGCAGCACTTCATCGACCGCCGCATCGCCACCCTTTTCGAGCCGCTGCTCTCGCTGCAGCGCGACGAGGCGCTGACCGGCCTGGCGCGGGGCTTTGCCTTCCGCATGGTCGAGGCGCTGGGCGTTCTGCCGCGCGCCGAGGTGGCGCAGGAGGTCAAGTCGCTGGACCAGGACGCCCGCAGCGCACTGCGCAAGCACGGCATCCGCTTCGGCCAGTTCACCATCTTCATGCCGGCGCTGCTGAA
>JBPEXR010000471.1:0-3084 GCA_052031355.1 Paracoccaceae bacterium | reverse complement strand
GAGGAGGAGATCGGCAGAAACTCCGTCGCGCCCTGGATGAGGGCGACGAGGATCAGGTGAAACAGGGGCATGGGGTCTCTTCGGCTGCGTTCGCCCTAGCTATAGTTGAAGGCGCGGCGGGGTTAACCCGGGAATTTAGGGCCGAAGTGGACCTAAAAAAGCCTGTGAAATCCTGCGGGCGAAGCGGGGGTTGAGAAAAATCGTCATTTAGGTAAGCAATGCTTACTTTTATATCCCCGCGACGTGTTATAACCAGCAGCGGTGCAGGAATTTGCGAGGAGTCGCGCCGATGGCGAGCCAGGAGATGCTGAAGTTCGTGACCGTGGACCGGGAGATGCCGGAAAAGCGGGTGCCCGACCTGCGGGCCAAGGACTTTGGCGAGATCTACGCCGAGTTCGCCGACGCCAAGGCGCAGGAGCAATCCGGCCGGTGCAGCCAATGCGGCGTGCCCTACTGCCAAAGCCACTGCCCGCTGCACAACAACATCCCCGACTGGCTGCGCCTGACCGCCGAAGGCCGCCTGCAGGAGGCCTACGAGGTCAGCCAGGCGACCAATACCTTCCCCGAGATCTGCGGCCGCATCTGCCCGCAGGATCGCCTGTGTGAAGGCAATTGCGTGATCGAGCAGTCGGGCCACGGCACCGTCACCATCGGCGCGGTGGAGAAATACATCACCGACACCGCCTGGGAGAAAGGCTGGGTCACCCCCGGCACCCCGGCGCAGGAGCGCGAGGAAAGCGTGGGCATCATCGGCGCCGGCCCCGGCGGGCTGGCGGCGGCCGACATGCTGCGCCGCGCCGGGCTGCAGGTCACCGTCTACGACCGCCACGACCGCGCCGGCGGGCTGCTGACCTACGGCATCCCGGGCTTCAAGCTGGAAAAGCACGTCGTCATGCGACGCATCGAGCAGCTGGAAGCCGCCGGCGTGAAGTTCGAGCTGAACTGCGCCGTGGGCGAGGACAAGAGCTTTGCCGAGATCCGCGACGCGCATGACAAGGTCATCATCGCCACCGGCGTCTACAAGAGCCGCGATCTGCAGGGCCCCGGCAGCGGGGCGGCGGGCATCGTGCGCGCCATCGACTACCTCACCGCCTCCAACCGCAAGAGCTTTGGCGACGACGTGCCGGAGTTCGAGGACGGCACGCTGAACGCCTCGGGCAAGCGCGTCGTGGTGATCGGCGGCGGCGACACGGCGATGGATTGCGTGCGCACCGCCATTCGCCAGGGCGCCAAGAGCGTCAAATGCCTCTACCGCCGCGACCGGGCCAACATGCCCGGCAGCCAGCGCGAGGTGGCCAACGCCGAGGAGGAGGGCGTCGAGTTCGTCTGGCTGACCGCGCCCAAGGGCTTCTCGGGCGATCCGGTCAGCGGGTGCATGGTCTCCAAGATGCGGCTGGGCACGCCCGATGCCAGCGGCCGCCAGGCGCCCGAGGTGATCGAGGGAGCCGACTACAACGAGGAGGCGGATCTCGTCATCAAGGCCCTGGGGTTCGAGCCCGAGGAGCTGCCGAAGCTTTGGGACGAGGACGGACTGGAAGTTACCCGCTGGGGCACCATCCGGGCCGAGTTCGGCACCGGGCGCACCTCGCTGGAAGGGGTCTACGCGGTGGGCGACATCGTGCGCGGCGCCAGCCTGGTCGTCTGGGCGATCCGCGACGGGCGCGACTGCGCACAGGCGCTGCTGGACGATCTGGCGCGCCAGCCGGCGATGGCCGCAGAATGAGCGGGGCGCGCGAAGGCGGCTGCATGTGCGGCGCGGTGCGCTTTCGCGCCGCGCAGGTGCAGCGCGATTTCGGCGCCTGCCATTGCAAGATGTGCCAGCGCTGGTCCGGCGGGCCCCTGCTGGCCGCGACCGTGATCGAAGGCGATATGGAATGGCAGGGCGAGGCGCATATCGCCCGCTACCAGAGCAGCGACTGGGCCGAACGCGGCTGGTGCGCGCGCTGCGGCTCGGGCCTGTTCTACCGCGTCACCAAGGGCGCGCACGCCGGGGCTTACGAGGTGCCGATCGGCCTCTTCGACGATCCCGGCGGGCTGCGCATGACGCGGGAGATCTTCATCGACCGCAAGCCCGACGCCTATGCTTTCGCAGGCGAGCGGGAGCGGCTGACCGAGGCGCAGACGCTGGCGCTTTATACCGGCGGGGACGGCACATGACCGAAGGACGCTGCCTTTGCGGCGCGGTGCAGGTCAGGGCCGAAAGCCTCGCCTCCGAGATCAGCGCCTGCTTTTGCGAGATGTGCCTGCGCTGGAACGGCGGGCCGCAGATGGGCATCGCCGCCCCGGCCGAAAGCGTCACCGTGACCGGCCCGGTGCGCCGCTTTCGCGCCTCGCCCTTCGCCGAGCGAGCCTGGTGCGAGAACTGCGGCAGCGCGCTGTGGCTGCGCGACGACGGGGGCGACTACGAATTCGTGCCGGGCATCTTCCCCGGCCTGGCGGGCGCCAAGCTGGCCCGCATCGTCTATGCCGACCGCGCGCCCGAAGGCGTGGATTTCGCCGGCAACCCCCAGCGCGTCAGCGCTGCCGAATATGAAAAGACTTACCCGTTCGTCCCCGAAGGAGACCTGCCATGACCACCTATGACGCGAATTGGGCGGCTGCCGAAGAAGCCAAGCGCAAGTGGCTGGCCGAGCACGGCCTCTATTCCGAGGAGGAGGAGCATTCCTCCTGCGGGGTGGGGCTGGTCGTTTCCATCGACGGCAAGAAATCGCGCCGCGTGGTCGAGGCGGGGATCGATGCGCTGAAGGCCATCTGGCACCGCGGCGCAGTGGATGCCGACGGCAAGACGGGCGACGGCGCGGGCATTCACATCCAGATCCCGCGCGACTTCTTCCGCGACCAGATCCGCCGCACCGGCCACGAGCCCCGCGAGGAAGAGATGATCGCCGTGGGCCAGGTCTTCCTGCCCCGCACCGACTTCGGCGCGCAGGAAACCTGCCGCACGATCGTCGAGACCGAGGTCCTGCGCATGGGCCACTACATCTACGGCTGGCGCCACGTGCCGGTGAACGTCGCCTGCCTGGGCGAGAAGGCCAATGCCACCCGCCCGGAGATCGAGCAGATCCTGATCTCCAACGCCAAGGG
>JBPEXR010000470.1:0-3251 GCA_052031355.1 Paracoccaceae bacterium | reverse complement strand
CGGTAACATCCGCCGCCAGGGGCACGGCGGCGGGGTGGGCGCGCGTCAACTCCTCCAGCGGGGCGGCGCGGCGCGCCAGGCAGCCGACGCGCCAGCCGGCCTCCAGGAAGGCCCGCGCCGTGGCCAGCCCGATGCCGGAGCTGGCGCCGGTGACGATGACCGACTTCATCCCGCCCCGCCGCCGGCGCTGGCCGCTTCCTGCGCCTCCAACGCGAGGGGGGCCGGGCCGCTGCGCAGATCGTCGACGCGCAGCGGATGCTGCGGTTTCGACAGGCGCGCGCGCACCACCCAGTAAAGCCGTTCCTGCGCCCGGGTGATGGCAACATAGGCCAAGCGCTTCCACAGCGGCTGGCCGGCCTCGGTCCGGCCCATGCGCGCGGCGGCGTAAAGGTCCGGGGCGAAGACCTGCACGTTCTCCCATTGCGAGCCCTGTGCCTTGTGGATCGTCACCGCGGCGCCGTGCAGAAAGGTGGCGCCCATGCGCGCGGCGAAGGGGATAAAGGGTTCCTCTTCGTCGGGCTTCTCGATCTTCACGATCGAGGCGGCGGAAACCTGCGGCTCTTCCGCGCCCATGACGTGCAGGCGCGAGAAGCCCGGCTTGCGGCCCGGGCCCAGGTAGACGACCTGTGCCCCCTTGATGAGGCCGCGCGCCTCCAGGTCCAGCCGCTTCTTGCGGTGCTTGAGCGGCAGCTCCAGCCCGTCGCAAATCAGGGGCTCGCCCTCCAGCAGCTCGGTCTCCGGCGCGCCGTGGACGCTGCGAAAGGCGTTGATCAGGCGGATGCGCGTCGCGTTGCGCCACACCAGGACGGGCGAGCGGGCCATCAGGTCCACCTCGACGCGCGGGCTCCAGACCACGCGGTCGTCGCGGCGGGCGGCTTCCTCGACCAGCTTTTCGAAGCGGAAGAAGTCCACCTGCGGGTCGGCCAGCGCATGGGCCAGGTCCAGGATCGGGTTGTCCGCCTCCTGCCGGTGGATGCGGCTGAGGGTCATCTTCTGCTCGGGCTTGAGGTGGTCGAAGACCATCGCGCCCGACTGGTTGACCGGCGCCAGCTGCGCCGGATCGCCGAACAGCAGCAGGGTCGGAAAAATCTCCTTCAGGTCCTCGAACTGGCGGTCGTCCAGCATCGAGGCCTCGTCGACGAAGCCGATGTCCAGCGGCTCCTCCCGGCGTTTCCAGCCGGTGATGAAATCCGAGCCGCGCAGCCCCGCGGCGGCCAGCGCGCCAGGGATCGACTTGTTCGTCTGATAGAAGGCCAGCGCCCGGTCCAGTGCCGCCTCCGACAGATCGGCGATCTCCGGCCGCTCGCCGTTGCCGGCCAGCCATTCGGCGATGCGCTCATACTCCGGGTCGTAGACGGGGGTATAAAGGATGCGGTGGATCGTGGTCGCCGGCACGCCGCGGTTGCGCAGTACGCTGGCGGCCTTGTTGGTCGGCGCCAGGATCGCCAGCGTGCGCCGGTCCTTGCGCCGCCGCCCCTCGTAGTCGCCGGAGACAAGCTCGACCCCCGCGTCGACCAGCGCCTTCGTCAGCTCGGCCAGAAGCAGCGTCTTGCCCGAGCCGGCCTTGCCGATCAGCGCCATCACCCGGTCGGGGCCCAGGCCCGGCGGCTTCAGCATCCCCTCGTCCAGATCGACGCCCGCCTCGCGCAGCAGCGCGGTGACGCGGTCGTGCGCCTCGGCCTGGTCGGGCGAATACTGCAAGGTCTGAACGGCGGGCGTGGTCATGGCGCGACCCTACCGCCGGGGCCGGCAAAGGGCCAGAGAGGGCGTGGCGGCACCCCTCCTGTCCCGGCGCCCCCGGCGCCCCGACGCAGCCGGCGCCCTTTTACGGCAGCACGGCAAGGCTGCGCCCGATGGGGCCGACAAGATCGTCCACCTGGTCACGCATCTCGGGGCGCCAGCGTAGCACGAAACCGGCCCAGCGGCGGCCCTCGCCCCGCTCCAGCCGCTCGTAGAAGATCTCCTCGCGCGCTTCGGTCTCGAAACCCGAGGTGACGGCCCAGCCCTCGCCCGAGGCCTCGTAGGTGATGACGCGCTCGGGCCGCGCCGCCTGGCGTTCGGCCAGCAGCGCCTCGGGCGTCAGGTCCAGCGGCAGGGGGCGGGCGAAAGCCTCCAGCGAGGCGGCGCCGTCGCGGCGGGTCCAGATCACCCGCGACGTCTTGGGCCGTTTGACGCGGCGGTCGAAGAGGTGGTCGGGCACGTCGAGGCGGAAGCCGTAGCCGGGCTGCTCGAATGTCTCCCAGGCCGGCTGGGCCGGATCGGCCGCCTGCGCCACGGCCGCGATGGGCGCGGCGGCAAGGCCGAGGGCGAGGGAAAGAAAAAGCGCCGCCCGGCGCAGGGCCGGGGGCGCGAGGGTCAGGGAAGAAGTGTTCGTCGGGCGGGGCATGTTGGTGCAACGCACCCCGCCCCGCCCTGTTCCGTCAGCGCGCTTCGAGCGCGTCCTCGAAGGTGCGCAGCCCGGTGCGCGGGCTTTGCACCAGCACCGCCATGTTGCCGGGCTTGTGCTCGTTCCGGCGCATCTTCATGTGCGCCTCGGGGATCTCGGCCCAGGGGAAGACCTCGGACATGCAGGGATCGAGCCGGCGTTCCACCATCAGCTTGTTCGCCGCGGCGGCCTGCTTGAGGTGGGCGAAGTGGCTGCCCTGGACGCGCTTCTGGTGCATCCAGACGTAGCGCGCGTCCATGGTCAGGTTGTAGCCCGTGGTGCCGGCGCAGATGACCACCATGCCGCCCTTCTTCACCACGAAGGTGGAGACGGGGAAGGTCGACTCGCCGGGGTGTTCGAAGACCATGTCGACGTTCACGCCCTTGCCGGTGATGTCCCAGATCGCCTTGCCGAACTTGCGCACCTCGCCGAACCAGCGCTTGTACTCGTCGGTGTTGACGGTCGGCAGCTGGCCCCAGCAGTCGAAGTCCTTGCGGTTGATGACACCCTTGGCGCCCAGGCTCATGACGAAGTCGCGCTTGTCCTCGCCCGAGATCACGCCGATCGCGTTGGCGCCGGCCGCGTTGGCCAGCTGGATCGCGTAGGAGCCCAGACCGCCCGAGGCGCCCCAGACCAGGACGTTCTGGCCCGGCTTCAGCTCATGCGGGTGGTGGCCGAAGAGCATCCGGTAGGCGGTGGCCAGGGTCAGCGTGTAGCAGGCGCTTTCTTCCCAGGTCAGGTGGCGCGGGCGCGGCATCAGCTGCTGGGCCTGCACGCAGGTGAACTGCGCGAAGGAGCCGTCGGGCGTCTCGTAGCCCCAGATGCG
>JBPEXR010000047.1:0-2688 GCA_052031355.1 Paracoccaceae bacterium | reverse complement strand
CCGTTGACCCGCATCCCCTGCCCCAGGCGCACCTCCCCGGGCCGCGGCCCGGAGTTGGAGATGCCGTCCCCCGACAGGTCCAGCGTGCGGCGCGGGCACTGCGGCATCTGCGCCAGAAGCGCGCCGCCGAACCGTTTGGCCGCGCCCAGCGCGGTCGAAGGATCGCCCGCCGGCCGCGGCGCCTGCCGGATCTGCGCCGCGATACCGGCCAGCACCGCGGCGTCCGTGACGGCCGTCCAGGGCAATAGCACCGTCTGGTGGGAGGGGCCGCTCCATTCGTAGATCGCAAGGTGAACGGGCCAATCGCCGCCGGCCAGCAGCGCATCGACGACCGCCGGATCGGTCAGCGCCCCGGCCAGCCCGCGCCGCTGGACCGCGTGCTCGCGCCGATCGACCGACCCGGAGATATCGAGCCCCAGCGCCAGCGCCTGGCGGCACCGGTCCTGCGCGGCGGCGGGCAAGGGGCCAAGCGCCAGCGCCGTGCCCAGCGTCAGGGCCGCCAGCGCCCGCCGGGTCATCCCGGCCGCCGCGCCGCCGCCGGCGGCAATGCGCCCTGCCCCGCCCGCGGCGCGCCGGGCCAACGCATCCCGGGCCGCCGGCCCTCGCCCAGCAGCGGCACGCCGATCTCGCGCAGCAGCTTGCGGGTCATGGCGCGGGTGAAATCCTCGTAGCCGTCGGCCACCTCGACGAAGGCGCCCGGGCCGCGGCGCACCCGCTCGCGGTAGAACTCCAGAAGGGCCGGGTCGCGCCGCCGGTCGTGCCCGGTCACCGCCAGCCCGTTGACCGTCACGCCCTCGAAGGGGAAATGGCGATAGGCTTCCTCCGGCCCGAACCCGTCGTTGGTGACGCCATCGCCCGACAGGTCGATCACCCGCCGCGCACACGCGGGGCCCCGTTGCAGCACCATCGCCCCGTGGCCCAGCGCATAGCCCAGCGCGGTGGGATAGCTGTCGTCGATCCGCCGCGCCCCGCCGATGCGCCGGGCGGCGGCGGCCACTTCCTCGGGGGTGTGCAGCATGGCCCAGTCAAGGATGCGCGCCTGCTGGTAGCGCCCGCTCCATTCAAAGGCCGTCAGGGCGATGGGCCCGGCGGCCTCGATCGCGCCGACCACTTCGGGCGCGGAAAGGGCCGCCGCCAGCCCGTCGCGCTGCAGCGCGTATTCCGCCGCATCGACCGAGGAAGAGACATCCAGCGCCAGCACCAGCGCCAGCCGGCAGGGCACTTGGGCGGCAGCAGCGGCCGCCATTGGCAGCCACAGCGCCAGCGCAGCCCCGGCGGCACGCACCAGCCGGCGCGCCGCGCGCCCCGGGCCTACCAGTGGCCGATGTTTTCCATCGAGGCCCACGGCTCCTCCACCGGCAAGGGATCGCCGTTCTGCAACAGCTCGACCGAGATGTTGTCGGGCGAGCGGACAAAGGCCATGCGCCCGTCGCGCGGCGGGCGGTTGATCGTCACGCCGTTCTCCGACAGGTGCCGGCACATCTCGTAGATGTTGTCGACGCCGTAGGCGAGGTGGCCGAAATGGCGGCTGTCATCGGGCAGCGCATCGTCGCCGTCCCAGTTGTAGGTCAGCTCGATCGGCGCCTCTTCCTGGCCGGGCGGGGCCATGAAGATCAGCGAAAAACGGCCCTCCTCGTTGTCGTAGCGGCGCGTTTCCTGAAGCCCCAGAAGCTTGTAGAAACGCATCGAAGCCTCGAGGTCCTTCACCCGAACCATCGTGTGCAGATAAGTCAGCGCCATGCGGCCCTCCGTTGGGAAACAGCTTGGCATCAGGATAGGCCCCACGCCCGGAATGTCGAGGCGCGGCTTTCGGGAAACGCGGTGCGAAATTACCTGATGTCGTGGTTTGCCAAGCCCTGCCGACAAGATATGGTTGGGGCGATTCCCGCCCCGCCGGGCCAGACCAAAGGAACCCGCCATGCCCCTGTCCGCCGAGCAGCAAGCCGAAATCGACGCCCTGCGCCAGGAAACCCGGCCCACGCTGCGCGCCACCGTGCCGGGGATGGAGGCGCATCTCTACAAGGCGATCCCGGTGCTGGATCACGGTTTCATCCGCGTCATCGACTACATGGGCGACGATTCGGCGATCTGCCAGGCGGCGCGGGTCAGCTATGGCCGCGGCACGAAGTCGGTCTCCAACGACGAGGGGCTGATCCGCTACCTGATGCGGCACTGGCATTCGACGCCCTTCGAGATGTGCGAGATCAAGCTGCACGTGAAGCTGCCGGTCTTCGTGGCGCGCCAGTGGATCCGCCACCGCACCGCGAACGTGAACGAATACTCGGCCCGCTACTCGATCCTCGACCGGGAGTTCTACATCCCCGAGCCGGACGCCCTGGCAGCGCAATCGGTGGTCAACAACCAGGGCCGGGGCGAGGCGCTGTCGGGCGAGGAAGCCGAGCGCGTGCTGCGCTGGCTGCGCGAGGACAGCACCCGCGCCTACGACCACTACGAGGCGATGATCGGCCAGGAGGACCAGCAGGGCCTGGCGCGCGAGCTGGCGCGGATGAACCTGCCGGCCAACATCTACACCCAGTGGTACTGGAAGGTGGACCTGCACAACCTGCTGCATTTCCTGCGCCTGCGTGCCGACGCCCACGCCCAGTACGAGATTCGCGTCTATGCCGATGCGATCTGCAAGGTCGTGGCCGACTGGGTCCCGCTGGCCTACCGCGCGTTCGAGGATTA
>JBPEXR010000469.1:0-5267 GCA_052031355.1 Paracoccaceae bacterium | reverse complement strand
CGATTGCACCCTGGGCGACGGGGCGATCTGGCTGCTGACCGGCCCGAACATGGCCGGCAAATCCACCTTCCTGCGGCAGAACGCGCTGATCGCCGTGCTGGCGCAGATCGGCGCCTATGTGCCGGCGGAGCGGGCGCATATCGGCCTGGTCAGCCAGCTGTTCAGCCGCGTCGGCGCCTCGGACGACCTGGCGCGCGGCCGCTCCACTTTCATGGTCGAGATGGTCGAGACGGCAGCGATCCTCAACCAGGCAGACGACCGGGCGCTGGTCATCCTGGACGAGATCGGCCGCGGCACCGCCACCTACGACGGCCTGTCGATCGCCTGGGCCACGCTGGAGCATCTGCACGACGTCAACCGCGCCCGCGCCCTCTTCGCGACCCATTACCACGAGCTGACGGCCCTCGCCGGAAAGCTGCCGGGGGTGGAGAACGCCACCGTCGCGGTGAAGGAATGGAACGGCGAGGTGATCTTCCTGCACGAGGTGCGGCGCGGCGCGGCCGACCGCAGCTACGGCGTGCAGGTGGCGCAGCTGGCGGGCCTGCCCGCCGCGGTGGTCGAACGCGCCCGCGTGGTGCTGGAGGCGCTGGAGAAGGGCGAGCGTGAGGGCGCCGCGGGCAAGACCGCGCTCATCGACGATCTGCCGCTCTTCTCCGCCATGCCGCCCCCCGCCCCGCCGGCCCCGGCGCCGGCCGAGGCCAACCCGGTGCTGGACCGGCTGAAGGCCCTGCACCCGGACGAGATGTCCCCGCGCGAGGCGCTGGAGGCCCTCTACGAATTGAAAGAGGCGCTGCGGGGCTGACCGCAGCGCCTCTTGCGCGCATCCCGGGGGGCTCCATGTGGCCTGGCCCCCGCTGCGTACCGCTTACGCCTTGGCGTCCTCGGGCGCCGCCGCGGCCTCGCCCCGGTTGGAGCTGACGCCAACCTGCGCCGGGCGCAGCAGTCGGTCGTAAAGCATGAACCCCTCGGCCGAGACCTGGATGATCTCGCCGGCGGTGGTGCCGGGCACCGGGGCCTCGAACATCGCCTGGTGGTGCGTCGGGTCGAACTTGTCGCCCACCTTGGGGCTGATCGCCTCGATCCCGTGGCGGTTCATCACGTTCACCAGCTCGCGCAGGGTCAGCTCCACCCCCTCGATCAGCGCGGCCGAGGTTTCCTTCTGGTCCCCCGCGCTGTCGAGCGCCCGCTTGAGGTTGTCGTACACCGGCAGCAGGTCGCGCGCCAGCTTGGAGCCGCCATATTGCTGGGCTTCGCGGCGATCCCGCTCGGACCGCTTGCGCGCGTTCTCGGCATCCGCCAGCGCGCGCATGAAACGGTCGCGCAGCTCGTCGCGCTCGGCCCGCAGGGCGTCGATCTCGGCCAGTTCGGGATCGATCTCCGAGGCGGTCTCTGCGTATTCCTCGTCAGCGGCCTCGTCGATATCGTCGAGAAACTCGTCTTTCTTCGGCTCTGCCATCTTTCACCTCTAGCTCCGGTCGGAAATCATCCGTCCGACCAGTTGCGCCGTGTAATCCACGATCGGCACGATGCGTCCGTAGTTCAGGCGGGTGGGGCCGATCACACCCACAGCGCCCACGATCTTACGGTCCGCGTTCATATATGGGGAAACGACCAGAGCGGAACCCGAAAGTGAGAAAAGTTTGTTCTCCGAGCCGATAAAGATGCGTACCCCCTCGCCATCCTCGGTCAGATCAAGGAATTCGGCGATGTCGCGCTTGCGTTCGAGATCGTCGAACAGCTCGCGCATCCGCTCCAGGTCCTCCTCCTCGCTGGCGCCGGACAGCAGATTCGCCCGGCCCCGCACGATCAGCCGCTCGGTGCGCGCGCCCTCGTCCTGCCAGACGGCGATACCGCTGTCGACCAGCGCCCGCGCCAGGCTGTCCACCTCGCGCTTGCGGGCCTCGATCTCGCGCCGCAGGACGCCGCGCAGCTCGCTCAGCGTCTTGCCCTCGATCAATGCGTTCAGGAAATTCGCCGCCTCGCGCATGGAACTGGGCGTCTGCCCCGGCGGCGGGGTGAAAAGGCGATTCTCCACCGTGCCGTCGGTGAAGACCAGCACCACCAGCGCCCGATCGGGGCCCAGGCTGACGAACTCGATATGCCGGATCGGCGCGGATTCGTGCTTGGGCGACAGCACCAGGCTGGCGCCCTGCGTCACCCCGGACAGCGCCCGGCCGACCCGGTCCAGCAGGCCGCTGACATCCTCGGAATTGCTGGCCGTGGTCTGATCGAGGCGCGCGCGGTCCTCTTCCTGCAGATCGCCGACCTCCAGCAGCCCGTCGACGAAAAGGCGCAGCCCCATCTGCGTCGGCACCCGCCCGGCGCTGACATGCGGGCTGCCCAGCAGGCCCAGGTATTCGAGGTCCTGCATCACGTTGCGGATCGTCGCGGCGCTGACCTTTTCGGTCAGTTGCCGCGTCAACGTGCGCGAGCCCACCGGCTCGCCCGATTGCAGATAGCTTTCGACCACCCTGCGAAAGACCTCGCGCGAGCGGTCGTTCATCTCGGCAAGAATGGCTTGTCCGTCTTCCATGGTCGCCCTCACTCGACGCCGGGCCCCTAGCATGGCGGGCCGCCCGCGGGTCGGGGTTGCGTTCCTGCCGCGCGCCCCTGTATCCCCGAGGGCAATTCAGCAAAGGAAAACCCATGCGTCCGTCCGGAAGAGATTTAAGCGAAATGCGCCCCGTTTCAATCGAAACCGGCGTGACCAAACACGCCGAGGGCAGCTGCCTGATCCGCATCGGCGACACCCACGTCCTGTGCACCGCCACGCTGGAAGACCGGGTGCCGCCCTTCATCAAGGGCTCGGGCCTGGGCTGGGTGACGGCGGAATACGGCATGCTGCCCCGCTCGACCACCAGCCGCATGCGCCGCGAGGCCAGCGCCGGCAAGCAGGGCGGGCGCACCGTGGAGATCCAGCGCCTGATCGGCCGCAGCCTGCGCGCCGGGGTCGACCGCGTCGCCCTGGGCGAGCGGCAGATCACCATCGACTGCGACGTGATCCAGGCCGACGGCGGCACCCGCTGCGCCGCGATCACCGGCGGCTGGGTGGCGCTGCGCCTGGCGGTGAACAAGCTGCTGAAGGCCGGCGAGATCACCTCCGACCCCCTGCCCGACCCGGTGGCCGCGGTCTCCTGCGGGATCTATGCGGGCCAGCCGGTGCTGGACCTCGATTACCCCGAGGACAGCGAAGCCGGCACCGACGGGAACTTCGTGATGACCGGCTCCGGCCGGCTGATCGAGGTGCAGATGTCCGCCGAAGGCGCGACCTTCACGCGCGACCAGATGACCCAGCTGATGGACCTGGCCGAGAAGGGCGTGGCCGAGCTGGCCGAGGCGCAGAAGGCCGCCTGCGCATGAGCGGCGCCGGCCTGCAGGGCGGCAAGCTGGTCGTCGCCACCCACAACGACGGCAAGCTGGAGGAGATCGCTGACCTGCTGCGCCCCTACAGCGTCACGGTGATCGGCGCCAAGGAGGCCGGCCTGCCCGAGCCGGAGGAGACCGGCACCACCTTCGTCGAGAACGCGCGCATCAAGGCGCATGCGGCGGCCAAGGCGACCGGCCTGCCGGCCCTGGCCGACGATTCGGGGATCGAGATCGAGGCCCTGGGCGGCGCCCCCGGCGTCTACACCGCCGACTGGGCCGAAACCGGCGCCGGGCGCGATTTCACCATGGCCATGACCCGCGCGCATGAGGAGTTGTTGAAGTCCGGCAAACCGCAACCTTGGGTTGCACGTTTCTGCTGCACCCTCGTCCTGGCCTGGCCCGACGGGCGCGACCAGGTCTTCCCCGGCGCCATGTCCGGCCAGATCGTCTGGCCGATGCGGGGCGACCAGGGCCACGGCTACGACCCGATCTTCCAGCCCGACGGCTATGACATCACCTTCGGCGAGATGGACCGATGGGAAAAGAACCGCATTTCGCACCGGGCCGATGCCTTCGCGAAGTTCGTGAAGGGATGCTTTGACTGAGGATTGGCAGAACGGGGGCTTCGGCCTCTACATCCACTGGCCCTTTTGCGCGGCCAAATGCCCCTACTGCGACTTCAACTCGCATGTCACCGCCCGCATCGACCACGCCCGCTGGCAAGCCGCCTACCTGGCCGAGATCGACCGCGTCGCCGCCCTGACCGGCCCGCGCGTTCTGGGCACCGTCTATTTCGGCGGCGGCACCCCCAGCCTGATGGAACCCGATGTCGTCGCCGCCATCATCGAGCGGCTGCGCAAGCACTGGCCCGCGGCGAACGACCAGGAAATCACCCTGGAGGCGAACCCGACCTCTGTCGAGGCCGGCCGCTTCGCCGCCTTCGCCGACGCCGGGGTGAACCGCGTCTCGCTTGGGCTGCAGGCGCTGAACGACGACGATCTGCGCCGCCTCGGCCGGATGCACAGCGCCGCCGAGGGCCGCGCCGCCTTCGACATCGCGCGCAAGCAGTTCGACCGGGTCAGCTTCGATCTGATCTACGCCCGCCAGAACCAGGACCTGCCCGCCTGGGAGGCCGAGCTGCGCGAGGCGCTGGCCATGGCGGTCGACCACCTTTCGCTCTACCAGCTGACGATCGAGGCCGGCACCGCCTTCGGGGATCGCTACAGCCGCGGCAAGCTGCGCGGCCTGCCCGACGACGACAGCGCCGCCGACATGTACCTGCGCACGAGGGAGCTGTGCCACGCCGCGGGGCTGGAGGGCTATGAAGTCTCGAACCATGCCCGACCGGGCGCGGAATCGCGGCACAACCTCGTCTACTGGCGCTACGGCGACTACGCCGGGATCGGCCCCGGCGCCCACGCGCGGCTGACCCTCGAAGGTCAGCGCCGCGCCATCGACACGCCGCTGCAGCCCGGCGCCTGGCTGAAGGCGGCCGAGGCCGGCTGCGGCGAGAACCCGGCGCAGCCCCTCAGCGGTGCAGAACAGGCCGAGGAGCTGGTGATGATGGGGCTGCGCCTGCGCGAAGGCATCGACACCCGCCGCGTGACCGCCCTCGCCGGCCGCCCCCTGCCCGAGGGGGCCATCGCCGAGTTACAGGAGCTGGGCCTCGTCGCCCGCGACGGGCCGCGTTTGAAAGCCACGGAAGCAGGGCTACCTGTCCTCAACGGTATTTTGCGGCAACTTCTGGCGGGGTAGCCATGCGCATCCTATGGGCGAGCCTCGGCCTTCTCTCGCTGGCACTCGGGGCGATCGGAATCGTGCTTCCGCTGCTGCCGACCGTGCCCTTCCTGCTGCTCGCCGCCTTCTGCTTCGCCCGCTCGTCGGAACGCATGCACCGCTGG
>JBPEXR010000468.1:0-4964 GCA_052031355.1 Paracoccaceae bacterium | reverse complement strand
TAGCCGGGCGCCGGCTTGTGGCACAGGTGCGGGATCTTCAGGCCGCGGCCATGCGCCACTTCCCAGATGGTCTGCCCCGGCGCCGCCTCGACCGTTTCCCCGTCCAGGGTGAATCGGATGGTGTCCGTCATGCCTGCCTCCCTTGCCGGGCCAGCTTACAGCACGCACCCGCGCGCTTCAGCCCCTCCAAACCGACCCATACCTGTGCTTTTGCGCCAGTCCGCCGGGCGATGCCAGCCGAAAGCCGACGCCGCAGCCGGGGCTTTGCGGCTTTCCCCGGCGCGCGGGCCGGCCTAGAACCGGCAGGAAAGGGAGGCCGAACATGGGCGAAATCACTCTGGTCCGGCACGGACAGGCCAATTCCGCCGCCAGGACCGAGGAAGACTATGACCGTCTGTCGCCACTGGGCTGGCAGCAGGCGCGCTGGCTGGGCGAATGGTTCCGCGCCCAGGGCGAGGCCTTCGACCTGGTGCTGAGCGGCAGCCTGCGCCGCCATGCCGAGACCGAGGAAGCCCTGGGCGAGATCGCCGCCGCCCGGCGCTGCGACCCGCGCCTGAACGAGATGGATTACTTCAACCTTGGCCAGGCGCTGCAGGATCGGCACGGCGTGCCCATGCCCGAGCCCGACGGTTTCGCCGACCACCTGCCGCGGGTGATGGAGGCCTGGCACCGGGCCGAGATCCAGGGCCAGGAAAGCTTTGCCGAGTTCGAGCAGCGTGTGACCGGCATCTTCCAGGAGGCGCTGCAGCCGGGGCGCCGGGTGCTCTGCGTGACCTCGGGCGGGGTGATCGGCATGATGCTGCGCGGCCTTCTGGGCCTCGACGCGCGGCGGCTGGCGCATGTGCTTCTGCCGATCCGCAACACCTCCGTTCACCGGGTGACCATCACGCCGGCGGGGCCGATCCTGGCGGGCTTCAACGCCACGCCGCACCTCGACCCGCCCGAACGGGCGGCGGCCCGCACCCATTTCTGACCCGAGGAAGGCCCATGACCCATATCTGGCTGCGCGCCGAAAGCCGCCCCGACGAAGCCCGAAGCCCGCTGACCCCCGAGGGCGCTGCCCGTCTGCTGGCCCGCGGCATGACCGTGACTGTCGAGCGTAGCCCGCGCCGGGTCTTCCCGGACGGGGCCTTTGCCGCGGCGGGCTGCGCGATGCGCGCCGCGGGCGACTGGCGCGAGGCGCCGGAGGGGGCCCTCATCCTCGGCCTCAAGGAGCTGCCGGCGGAGGCCGCGCCCCTGCGCCATCGGCACATCATGTTCGGCCATGCCTTCAAGGGCCAGCACGCCGGCCAGGACCTTCTGCGCCGGTTCAAGGCGGGGGGCGGCGCGCTTCTGGACCTCGAGTATCTGACCGATGCGGCCGGCCGGCGGCTGGCGGCCTTCGGCTACTGGGCGGGCTATGTCGGCGCCGCCGTCAGCCTGATCGCCCTGGCCGCGCAGCGCCGGGGCGCGGTCTGCCCGGCGGTCACCGCGCAGGAGGGCCGCGCCGAGTTGCTGGCGGAACTGCAGCGCCAGGGCGCGATGAACGCCGCGCCGGCGCCGCGGGCGCTGATCATTGGCGCGCTGGGACGCGTCGGGCGCGGGGCCGCGGACCTGTGCGCTGCCGCCGGCGTGCCTGTCACCGCCTGGGACATGGCCGAGACGGCGCAGGGCGGCCCTTTCCCGGAAATCCTGGAGCACGAGCTGTTCTTCAACTGCATTCTCGCCCGCCCCGGCACGCCGCGTTTCGTCGGCCCGCAGGAGGCCGCCCAGCCCCGCGCGCTGCGGGTGATCGGCGACATCGCTTGCGATCCGGACAGCGATTACAACCCGGTCCCCCTCTATACCGCCGCCAGCAGCTGGGAGGCACCGGTGCACCGCGTGGCCGAGGCGCCGCCCCTCGACATCATGGCGATCGACAACCTGCCCTCGCTGCTGCCGCGCGAAAGCAGCGAGGATTTCGCCAAGCAGCTTCTGCCCCTGCTGGAGCGGCTGGACGAGGCCGAGGGCGCCGGCCCCTGGACCCGCGCCCGGGCCGAGTTCGAGACGCATATCGCCCGCCTCTGACACCCTGGAACGCAAATACCCCCGGCCAGGCCGGGGGCATCCATGGATCAAAGCGGCTGAAGGATCAGCCGTTGTCTTGAAGCGGGCTTTCGGCGTCCGGGGCCTTCACGCAGTCATCCTCGTCGAACTCGGTGACGGTGGTCGTCTCGTCGCCCACCATCTCGGCCGATTTCTCGGTGGTGTATTCGTCGGTGTCCACGACCTTCTCGTCGCCACTGACGGCGGAATCGTCCGCGCCGGTCGCCTCGGCCTGGTTGGTGACCATCTGCGTCGTATCTTCGCCGCCGGCGCTGTTCACGTCGGTGTTCTCCATGCTGTGACAATCGGCGGCGGCGGCGCCGGCCATAAGCATGACCGTGGCAATGGCGGTGAGGGTCGTTTTCATCTCGTCTCTCCTGGTTGGATGCATTGCGAAGCCAACCCCCCGCCGATGGGGGTGTTCCGGCGCCTTGCCCCACGCTGGCGCACGAAACCGTGTCATGCCCGTGTGCGGAGCACGCCGCGGCATAAAAAACGGCGCGCCCCGGAATGGGACGCGCCGTAGGATTGGACATCAGGCATGGGTTACGGGCGCTGCATGCCCTTGAACACGTTCAGGTTCGACGCAACGTCGGTGCCGCCGCCCTCGAACACTTCGACCGGGCGCAGGCTCCAGCCGGTCAGGCCTTCGGTCTGCTCGGTGGCATAGGCTTCCTGCACGGCCACGGCGTCAGTCCCGGTCACGGGGGAGTTCATCGCCGTGCCATTCTCGACCAGCGGGTCGGGCGAGATGATGGGCTCGCCCGAGGCGGTGTCGGCCAGGGCCGGTGCGGCGCTAAGGGTGGTGGCAGTCAGGATCGCAAGAATGCGGGTCATGGTCGTCTCCTTTGGGTTCGTCATGCGTCATTGCATCTTGCAAACCCAACCTACCGGGGCGGGAGAAAGTTCGGCGCAGCGTCATAACCTGTGCGTTATCATCCCGTTATTTCGCGCTCACGCAGGTAAGCTGTGCGAAATTGCAGCGCAAGCGCGGGACATTTTGTCACGCCCCGCTACCAAAGAGGCGCAGGAAAGCCCATTCCGGCAGGAACCGCGCCGCGCGGAACAAAAGCGAGAAATGGCGCGGGAAGCTGCGCGCCAGTCCGCCGCGCTGCATGTGGTCGCGGATGATCCGCGCCGCGGCGTCCGGCTCCATCCGGAAGGGCATCCGGAAGTCGTTCTTGTCGGTCAGCCGGGTGCGCACGAACCCGGGGTTGATGACCTGCACCCGCACGCCGGTGCCGCGCAGGTCCAGCGCCAGCGTCTCGGCCAGCGACATCAGCGCCGCCTTGCTGGCGCCATAGCCCACCGCCCCGGGCAGGCCGACGAACCCCGACAGGCTGCCCGCCAGGACGATGTGCCCGGCATCGCGCGCGACCATCTGCGGCAGCACCTGCCCCAGCACGCGGCAGGCGCCGGTGAAATTCACGTCGGCCATCCGCTCCAGCTTCTCGGCATCGACCTCGGTCGCCTTCATCGGCCAATAGGCCCCGGCGAGGTAGATAAGGCCATGCGCCGCGCCAGCCTCCTTTGCCGCCTCGCGCACCGCCGCGCCGTCCTGCACGTCGAGGGGCAGGATGCGCGCCGGGCCGGGCAGGCCTTCGCGCAGATCTTGCAGCGCCGCTTCGTCGCGGGCCGAGAGGATCAGCTCGGCGCCCGCGGCGCTCAACTCCCGCGCCAGCGCCTCGCCGATGCCGGCCGAGGCGCCGACGATCCAGAAGGTCTTGCCGCGCAGACGCTCCGCCATCACGAGACCTCCCGCGCCGGCGGGCTGGGCCGGTTGCGAAAGCCCGCGCCCTTGATCCACAGCTTCAGCGCCTGCCAGTGGATCAGCGCCAGCACGCGCCGCGCGCCGAAGGGGCGGCGCAGCAGGGCGGCCAGCCCGCCGCGCAGGCTCAGCGGGCGCACCGGGCCGGTCAGCGTCGCGGTGACGCCCCCCGCCCCGCCGGGCGCGGTGAAGTCGATCACCACGCCCAGGTGATCGGGGCGAATGTCGAAGCGGAACCGGTATTCCCCTTGCCCCGGCTGGAAGGGCGAGACGTGCAGCAGCTTCTCGGCCCGCAGCCAGCCCTGCGGCGTGATGGGCGACAGATCGCCGTGGCGGCAGATGTAGGAATGCCGGTCGCCGTAGGTGTTCGTCACCTCCGCGATCACCGCGCAAAGCCGGCCACGGGCGTCGTGGCACAGCCAGAAGGCCACCGGGTTGAAGACATGCCCCAGCACCCGCGGCTGGGCCAGCAGCAGCACCGGCCCCGGCAGGCGCAGGCCCTCGCGGGCCAGAACCTCGCGCACCCAGGCGGCGCCGCGGCCGTGGCCCGGCGCGCCGCCGTGGTCGCGGTCGCGGATCGACAGCAACGCGGCGCGGTTGCGCCCGAAGAGGCGCGGCGCCTTCGGACGCGGCGCCTCGGCATCCAGCAGCAGGTAATCGACGCCGTAGCGGAAGGCGTTGTCCGGGCCGCCCTTGCGCCCGTGCCAGGTATGGCCCGCGATATGGTAGACGCGGCTCATTGCGCGGCCATCTGGGCGGCGGTGTCGCGCGCCAGGATCGCCTCGGCGGCGTCCAGCCCGCTGGCCAGCCCGTCTTCGTGAAAGCCGTTGCGCAGCCAGGCGCCGGCGAACCAGGTGCCATTCGCGCCGTTCATCGCGCGCACCCGGTCCTGCGCGGCCAGCGCAGCGGTGTCGTAGACCGGGTGGCGCAGGGTGACCTGGTCATAGATCAGCTCCTCCCGGATCGGGCGGCGGGTGTTCAGCGTGACGAAATGCGGATCGTCCTTCGGGATCGGCTGGAGCGAGTTCATCCAGTAGGTCAGGTCGATCCGGTCGCTGCGCGGGTCCGCATCCTCGGTATAGTTCCACGACGACCAGCAGGCCTGCCGGCGCGGCATCACCGACGGGTCGGC
>JBPEXR010000467.1:0-2393 GCA_052031355.1 Paracoccaceae bacterium | reverse complement strand
GCCTCGCTTCCCAGCGCCTCGATCAGCGCGGGGTCGTCAAGCTTCGGGTCATGCGTCAGCAGCACGACGGCGGTGCGCCGGTCGGGGGCGGCGGCGCGCATCGCCTCGTCGGGCCAATCCTCGGACAGGGCCACCCCCGGGAAACGGTCCGGGCTGGCGAAGGCGGGGCGCGGGTCGATCACCAGCGGATCAAATCCGCAAAGGCGCGCCATCGGCACCAGCGCCTGGGCGATGTGCACCGCGCCCAGAACGACCAGTCGCAGCGGCGGGTTGTGCACGATCAGTGCCGCGCCGTCTTCGGCGCGGCCGGTGCGGTCGGCGCGCAGGGCGGCGTCGGCCTCGGCCTCCGCGCCGGGGGCCAGCAGGCGCGGCGGCGCGGCGGGGATGGCGGGGCGGCCTTCCCGCGGCACCTCGGTGCGGTAGACGCGGGGGGCGCGCTGCGCCCGTGCCGTGACCAGCGCCTCCAGCACCTCCACGGGCAGCGCGGGGCCCAGGGGCTCGACCAGCACCTCGATCCGGCCGCCGCAGGCCAGGCCCACGGCGAAGGCATCGCCATCGCTGACGCCGAAGGACAGAAGCCGCGCCTGCCCGTCGCCGGTCGCCTCCATCGCCTCGGTGATCACCGCGCCCTCGACGCAGCCGCCGGAGACGGAGCCCTCGAAGGCGCCCTCCGCGTCCACGACCATCTGCGCGCCGGCACGCCGCGGCGCCGAGCCCCAGGTCTTCAGCACCGTTGCCAGCGCCACCTTCCGGCCGGCGCGGTGCCAGGCCAGGGCGCGTTCGGGCATGTCGTCTAGGCTGGCGGTCATCGGCCCCTCCTGCCTTGGTTCTAACATCTGCCCGCCGGCTGGCCAGTGGGCGCAGCAAAAAGGCCGCCCCCGAAGGGGCGGCCCGTTACTGTCAGCCTGTGGCCGGATCAGCGCTGCGCGGTCTGCAGCAGCGGGGTGATGCGGCGCACGGCGGCGCGGCGGTTCTCGCGGATGTCGCCGGCGGTCTTCACCTTCAGGTCAGCCTCGCCGTAGCCCTGCACGACCATGTTCTCCGGCGGAACGTCGAAGTATTCGGTCAGCGCCAAGGCCAGCGATTCGGCACGGCGATCCGAAAGCGCCAGGTTGTAGCTGGCATCGCCCACCGTGTCGGTGTGACCCTCGACCAGGAAGACCTCGCCCGGGTTGCGCTCGATCGCGGCGCGCATCGCTTCGCCCAGGGCGGCCAGTTCCTCGGCCTCCTGCGGCTCGATCACGGCCGAGCCGGTGCGGAAGTTGATGTTGTCCAGCGCGATCACCGGCATCTGCTTGCGCACCGCGTCGATGTAGCGGACCTGGTTCAGCGAAAAGCGGCGGTCCACCTCCGGCGCTTCGGCCATCAGGGCGCGGCGCAGGTTCTCCACGTCGGCGCTGTCATAGTCGACGGCGCGTTCCTGGGCCTGCGGCAGCTCGGCCACCTCGACCCGCTCGACCTGCTGGGTGTCGTCGAAGAGGACGATCTGGTCACCGTTGGGCAGGTTGCGCACGCGGCGCAGCACGGTGCCATCGTTGGCGCGGATGGTCACGACCTCGCTGCCGTCGGGCTTGACCACCGTGGTGCGGGTCGAGCCGTCCGAGAAGGTCTCGGTCTTCACTTCCGAGCCGGGGCGGCGCAGCAGCGTGTCGTCATCCTTGAGGATGTAGTACTGCCCGTTGCGGCTCACGACCACGCGGTCCCCGGTGTTGGAGACGACCTCCGCGCCGTTGTCGAGGATCTGGCCCACGGCCAGGCCCGCCAGGCCAGCGGCGACGAGCTTGCCCAGGTCCTCCAGGCTGTCGTCATCGTCGTCCTTCTTGGCCTTCTGCTTGCCGGTGCTCTCGGCCTCGCCCTCGGCATCCGCTTCGCCTTCGGCGCCTGCTTCGGCCGTGGCTTCGGCATCGCGGCCATCGGCGTCGGTCTCGAACTCCTCGTCGGAAGAACGCGCCTCCTCTTCGGTCACGGTGGTGGTGGTCACCTCGGCGGCCTCGGCTTCGCCATCGGCATTGGCGGCCGCGGCGGCGGTTGCGGCGGCGGCGGCTTCCTCGGCGATCTCGGCCTGCTCCTCGGCGTCGGCTTCCTTCACATCGCCCTCGGCCACGGCTTCCTCGCCCTCGGCGGCATCGCCGGTGGTCTCGGTCTCTGCCGCGGCTTCACCTTCCGCGCCCTCGGCAGCGGCGTCGGAGTCGCCGGCCTCGGCGTTCTCCTGGGTGCTGGCTTCGCCCTCGACATTGCCTTCGGTGCCAGCCTCGCCCGCGGTTGCGGTCTCCGGCGTATCGCCGGTCTCGGCCGCGCCCTCGGTGGCGGCGTCACTGCCTTCGGTCTGCGCCTCGCCTTCCGCGGCGGTCTCGGCTTCCTCGGTCTGCGCCTCGCCTTCCGCGGCGGCCTCG
>JBPEXR010000466.1:0-4439 GCA_052031355.1 Paracoccaceae bacterium | reverse complement strand
AAGGCGATTCGCCAGGCCGAGAAGCGCGAGCGCAAGCTGGGGCTCAACCCGGTCACCGCGCGGCTGGTCGAATCGCGCCTGGCGGCGCATGGCCTCGACCCGGGTCCGGTGGACGGGCAGTTCGACGAGGCGACACGCCGGGCGCTGCGGCGCTACCAATCCTCGCGCAGCCTGGAGGTGACGGGCTACCTGGACCAGGACACCGTGGTGCGCCTGCTGGCCGACGCGATCCTGCGGTAATGTTCGGGCCGCGCCGGCACCCACGGCGCGGCCTGCCTACGGCCGGAGGCGCGCGCATCATAGCCACACCCGGCCCGAAAACGAGAAAAGCCGACGCGGTTGCGTCGGCTTTCTTCGTGCCTTGCGGCGGCTCTGCCCGGGCGTCAGCCCTGGCGTGCCTTGAACCGGCGCTGCGTCTTGTTGATCACGTAGACGCGGCCTTTGCGGCGCACCACGCGGCAATCGCGATGCCGGTTCTTCAGCGAGCGGAGCGAGTTCTTGACCTTCATCGGTCCTCTCCTTCGGTTCGCGGCGCGGGCCTTGCGCCAGTTACATAGCGGACACCCCGGCCGGGGCCGGGGCGCGAAAACCATGGTGGGCGGTACTGGGATCGAACCAGTGACCCCTTCGATGTCAACGAAGTGCTCTACCGCTGAGCTAACCGCCCGTATGTTCCCTTTGCGGGGCGCCCCAGAAAAAGGGGCGCGGAAATCCGCGCCGGTGACGGGGTCTATAAAAGGTCTTGTCAGGGGGATCAAGGGCTTTTGGCGCGGCCCGTGTTCGGTCTATCTTGTGCCCCGAGGAGTCGCCATGCCGAAGCTCGCATTCCAGCTTGCCGCACCGGAAAGCCGCACGTCCTGTGTGGTCTTCGCATCCCCCCATTCGGGGCGCGACTACCCGTGGAGCTTCCTGCGCCGCACCGTGCTGGACCAGCATTCCATCCGCTCGTCGGAGGATGCCTACGTCGACCGCCTCTTCGACTGCGCGCCTGTCTATGGCGCGCCTTTGCTGAAGGCCGGGGCGCCGCGCGCCTTCGTGGACCTGAACCGCGCCGAGGACGAACTGGACCCGGCGCTGATCGAGGGCGTGCGCCGCGTGCCGCACAATCCGCGAATCGCCTCCGGGCTGGGCGTGGTGCCGCGGGTCGTCGCCAATGGCCGCGCGATCTACAGCGGCAAGCTGCCGCTGGCCGAGGCCGAGCGGCGGATCGAGCTGTATTGGAGGCCCTACCATGCGCAGCTGCAACGCCTGCTGGACGAGGCGCATCGCCAGTTCGGCCAGGCGATTCTGGTCGATTGCCATTCCATGCCGCACGAGGCGGTCGATGCGATCGCCCGCGCCGGGGCCAAGCGGCCCGACATCGTGATCGGCGACCGCTTCGGCGCCGCCGCGGGGGGCGAGATCGTCGACCGGATCGAGGATGCCTTTACCGCCGCGGGCCTCCACGTGGTGCGCAACACGCCCTTCGCCGGCGCCTATATCACCCAGCACTACGGCCGCCCCTCGCGCGGGCAGCACGCCCTGCAGATCGAGATCGACCGTTCGATCTACATGAACGAGCACAAGATCCAGCCCAATTCCAACTTCCACGCCTTCCGCACCCTGCTGAAGGGCGTGGTGGCCGAGATCGCGGCCCTGGGCGTGCCCGGCGGCACCTCGCTGCCGCTGGCGGCGGAGTAACCCCTAGCGCAGCGCGCGCCCCTTCAGGATCGCATCGGCGCCGAAACGGGCGCGAATCGCGTCCGCCGCGCGTTCGGCCCGGCCGCGCTGCACCGCCTGGGTGTCCAGCAGGTCGGGGGCGCGCTCCGCCATCTCCTCGGGGCAGATGTCCGACAGGCCGACGCCCAGCAGGCGGTACGGCCCGGCATCGCCCAGCTGGTCGAAAAGGTGCCGCGCGGTGCGGTAGATGCGGTCGGCCAGCTGCACCGGCTCGCGCAGGGCCATGCGGCGGGTGATCAGCGAGAAATCCGCCCGCTTGAGCTTCAGCACCACGACACGCCCGGCCAGCCGCTTGGCCTTGGCGCGGTCGGCCACCTTCTCGGCCATGCGCCAAAGGTGGCCGTCCAACAGGTCCGGATCGGCGGTATCCTCGAAGAAGGTCGTCTCGTTGGAGATGGATTTCATCGGCGCATGGGCGGTGACGCGGCGCCGGTCCTGGCCGCGGGCGAGGTGCCACAGCCGCTCGCCCATGCTGCCGAAGCGCGCGTGCAGATCGCGCCGGTCCCAGCGCAGCAGGTCGGCGAAGCTGCGGATGCCGGCACGCTCCAGCTGCGCCTGCGTCGCCTCGCCCACGCCCCAGATCATCCGCACCGGCTTGTCGCGCAGGAAATCCTGCGTCTCCGCCTCGCCGATCACCGCGAAGCCATGCGGCTTGTCGAGGTCCGAGGCGATCTTGGCCAGGAACTTGTTGTGGCTCAGGCCGATGGAGCCGGTGAGCCCCAGCTCGTCCCGCATCCGCTTGACCAGCCGCGCCAGCATCACCGCCGGCGGCGCGCCGTGCAGCCGCTGGGTGCCGCGCAGATCGAGGAAGGCTTCGTCCAGCGACAGCGGCTCGATCGCCGGTGTCAGCTCCTCCATCATGGCGCGGATCGCGCGGCTCGCCTCGACGTAGGCTTCCATCCGCGGTTTGACGATCACCGCGTCGGGGCAAAGCTGCAGCGCCTTGAACATCGGCATGGCCGAGCGCACGCCGCGGATGCGCGCCACGTAGCAGGCGGTCGAGACCACGCCCCGCTTGCCGCCGCCGATGATCACCGGCTTGTCGGCAAGGCTGGGATTGTCGCGCTTCTCGACCGAGGCGTAGAAGGCGTCGCAATCCATGTGCGCGATGGCCAGGCTGTTCAGCTCGGCATGGGCGACGACGCGCGGGCTGCGGCAGGCGGGACAGCGGGTCCCGGCCTCGAAGGGCGTCAGGCAGTCGCGGCAAAGGGCGGGCATGGCGTGCGGCTTTCGCGGATGGGGCGGCAGGGTGGCCGGCGGCACCATTCTAGCGCCGCCCCCGGGATTTGCCTACGGGGCCGCGGCGGGCCGGGCCGGCGCCGCTGCCGCCTGCGTTCAGGCCGGGACCGGAAGGTCGCGCAGGATCGCCTGCGCCGCGTCGCGCGGGTTGCCGGCGGTCCAGATCGGGCGGCCGACGACGATGTGGTCGGCGCCGTTGCGCAGCGCCTCGGCCGGGGTGGCGACGCGCTTCTGGTCCCCCAGCGCCGCCCCCGAGGGGCGCACGCCGGGCGTGACGATCAGCTTGCCCGCCGCCTCGGGCAGGGCGCGCAGCAGGCTGGCCTCCTGCGGCGAGGCGATGACACCGTCGGCCCCCGCCTCGAAGGCCAGCGCGGCGCGTTCGGCCACCAACTCCCGCAGGGCGCCGGGCTTGATGAGGTTCGCGTCCAGGTCGCCGCGGTCCAGCGAAGTCAGAACCGTCACCGCCAGGATTTTCGTGCCGCTGCGCTCGGCCCCCTGCTTGGCGGCGGCGACGACGTGCGGGTCCCCATGCACGGTCAGGAAATCGAGGTCGAACTGCGCCAGCCCGCGCACCGCGCGCTCCACCGTGGCGCCGATGTCATAAAGCTTCATGTCCAGGAAGATGCGCTTGCCGTGCTCCTGCTTCAGCTCGTTCGCCAGCGCCAGCCCGCCGCCCGTCAGCATGCCCAGCCCGATCTTGTAGAAGCTGACCGCGTCCCCCAACGTCTTCACCAGGTTCAGGCCGGACAATGCATCGGCCATGTCCAGGGCGACGATCAGGCGGTCATCGGACATCAAGGCGCTTCCTTCTTTTGTCTTGCCCATCGGTTCGGCGCGCAGGCCCAGCGGGTGGTTTCGGCCCGGTGTCTGCGGCCTGTGATCGGTCGCCGTGTGCCCCAAAGCCGCGACCACCGCAACCGGTTCGGAACTTGCCGGGGTGGTGGGGGGTTGTTCGACCAGAATTGTTCACCGCAATCTTATTGGAGTTTACTTGATGGCCGAGGAAAATAAAGCCCCGCAGCCGCCCGCAGACCAGTCATCCAGCCCGGCGGACAAGGCCACGGGCGCGGGGTCTGTTTTCCCGATCATCCTCGGTTTGGGCGCCGCGGTCGCGGCGCTGATCGCCGTCGCGCTGGCCTTTGGCTGGGGCGGTTCTGATCAGCCCGAAACGCGCAGCGCCGTCGAGGTGACGGAAGCCACCGACGCTGAATCCGGCGCTGAATCCGGCGCCGAAGAGACCGCCGAGGAAGGCGGCGAGGGCAGCGCGGAAGAGGCCGCAGCCGAGGACGCAGCCGAGGGTGAGGCCCCGGCGGAAGAAGAAGCCGCCGCGGAAGGTGAGGCCGCCGCGGAAGAGGAAACGACTGCCGAGGGTGAGGCCGCCACGGAAGAAGAAGCTGCCTCTGAAGGTGAGGCCGCTGCAGAAGAGGAAGCCGCCGCTGAGGGTGAGGCCGCGGCAGAAGAGGAAACCGCCGCCGAGGGTG
>JBPEXR010000465.1:0-9710 GCA_052031355.1 Paracoccaceae bacterium | reverse complement strand
ACCCGTGAACTGGCTGACCGAGACAAAGATACCCATCGGCGACGGCGCCGAGACCTTCTTCCTTTGGCTGCAAGACAACGGCGCGTGGTTCTTCGATACGCTGGCCATGCTGATGGAGGGGCTGATCGACGGCATCCTGTGGGTGCTGCAGACGCCGCACCCGCTGGTCATCATCGCCGCCTTCGTCGCGATCACCTGGGCGCTGCAGCGCAACTGGAAGGTCTGCCTCTTCGTGGCGCTGGGGTTCCTGTTCATCCTCAACCAGGATTACTGGGAAGAGACCACCGAAAGCCTGACGCTGGTGCTGTCGGCCTGCGTCTTCTGCATGGCGCTGGGGGTGCCCATCGGCATCGCCGCGGCGCATCGCCCGGCCCTCTACCGCAGCCTGCGCCCGGTGCTGGACCTGATGCAGACGCTGCCGACCTTCGTCTACCTGATCCCGGCGATCGTCTTTTTCGGCATCGGCATGGTGCCGGGGCTGATCGCCACCGTCATCTTCGTCGTGCCCGCGCCGATCCGCCTGACGCACCTGGGCATCTCCTCGACGCCGCAGCCGCTGCTTGAGGCGGCGCAGGCCTTCGGCGCGACGCACCGCCAGACCCTCTACAAGGTCGAGCTGCCCTATGCCCTGCCGCAGATCATGGCCGGGCTGAACCAGACCATCATGCTGTCGCTGTCGATGGTGGTGATCGCCGCGCTGGTCGGCGCCGACGGGCTGGGCGTGCCGGTGCTGCGGGCGATCAACACGGTGAACATCGCCCTTGGCTTCGAATCCGGGTTCGTCATCGTCGTCGTGGCGATCATGCTGGACCGCATGCTGCGAATGGAGCGTTAAGCCATGTCCACAGCCGTGAAATTCGACAAGGTGTCCATCGTCTTCGGCGAAGAGCCGGAGGCCGCCCTGCCCCTGATGGACGAGGGGCTGGAGCGCGGCGAGATCCAGCAGCGCACCGAGCAGGTGCTGGGCGTGCACGACGCCGAGATCGAGGTCGAAGAGGGCGAGATCCTGGTCCTCATGGGCCTTTCGGGCTCGGGCAAGTCGACCCTGCTGCGCGCCGTCAACGGGCTGAACCCGGTGGTGCGCGGCGCGGTGCATGTCCACGACGGCAACCAGATGGTCAACGTGACGGCCGCCAGCCCGCGCCAGCTGCGCGCGCTGCGCCAGGACCGGATCGCCATGGTCTTCCAGCAGTTCGGCCTTCTGCCCTGGCGCTCGGTCCGCGAGAACGTGGGCCTGGGGCTGGAGCTGGCCGGCACCCCGAAGTCCGAACGGGCCGCGCGGGTGGACAAGCAGCTGAAGCTGGTGGGCCTCTCCGACTGGGCCGAGCGCAAGGTGGGCGAGCTGTCGGGCGGCATGCAGCAGCGGGTGGGCCTGGCGCGCGCCTTCGTCACCGAGGCGCCGATCCTGCTGATGGACGAGCCGTTCTCCGCCCTCGACCCGCTGATCCGCTCGCGGCTGCAGGACGAATTGCTGGACCTACAGAAAGACCTGCGGCGCACGATCATCTTCGTCAGCCATGACCTGGACGAGGCTTTCAAGATCGGCAATCGCATCGCGATCATGGAAGGCGGGCGGATCGTCCAGTGCGGCACCCCGCAGGAGATCTTCACCAACCCCGCCACCGACTACGTGGCCGAGTTCGTCGCCCATATGAACCCGCTGGGCGTGCTGTGCGCGCGCGACGTGATGGAGCCGGCGCAGACCGCCCCCGACCGCAGCGTCGGCCCCGCCGCCACCATCCAGGAGGTGATGGAGGCCACCCAGGGCCATGATGCGCCGGTGGGCGTGGTCGAGGATGGCGCGCTGCTGGGCCAGATCACCCGCAACCGCATCCTGGCGAAACTTCTGGACCCGCGGGCCTGATCCCGCGGGCTTCGCATCTTGGGTCCGCGCCGCCCTAGTGGCGCAGCGTGCAGACCGGATCGCCGCCGCGCAGCGGGCAGATCTGGGTGCCGCCCTCGGTGGCGCGCAGGTCGAACCCGTAGCCGCGCAGGCGGTGGCGCCATTCACGCTCCGACAGGGCCAGGCGGCGTTCGCGCAGGGCCAGGGCGGCGATATCCTCGGCCGATGTTTCCAGCACTTGCATAGACATGGTCGTTGCTCCCGATTGTCCGTGAAACCGGGATAATCAGCGAATGCGGCAAAAATGCAGCGCGTTCTGGCCCCGGCGCACCCGTGGCCGTGGCGCCACAGGCGGGGGCCCTGCCCGGCCCGTGGGCGCCCGCCTCTACCGGCGTGCCGCCTGTCCGCGCTCGGCGGCGGAGGCTGCGCCCGCCGCCTGCGGGGCCGCCGCCGGGGGCTGGCGGCGCGTCACCGCCGCGCCCTGGCGCTTCAGCACCGCCTCGCGCCAGGAGATGAAGCTGACCGCCGCGATGATGACCAGCCCGCCGGCGACGACGAAGGGGTCCACCGCCTCGCCGAAAGCCAGCGCGCCCAGCGCCGTGGCCCAGACGAGCTGCAGGAAGGTCACCGGCTGGGTGACGGATACGGGCGCCGCGCGGAAGGCCAGCGTCATGGTGAAATGCCCCAGCGTGGCGGCGCAGGCCACGGCGAAGAGGATGCCAAGCTGGCCCAGCGTCACCGGCACCCAGACCGCCGCCGCCAACGGCGCCAGACCGATGGTCACGGTGATCGACAGCAGCAGCACGACGACGCCGGGGCGCACCTCGTCCGACATCAGCTTGGCCAGCAGGTAGGAGGCGCCGAAGACCACCGCCGCGGCCAGCATGGCGATATGCCCCTCGCCCAGCTCGCGAAAGCCGGGGCGCAGGATCAGCAGCGCCCCCAGCAGGGCGGCGGCCACGGCGATCAGCCGGCGGGCGGCCAGACGCTCGCCCAGAAACAGCGCGGCGCCCAGGGTGATATAGACCGGCGAGAGGTAGTTCATCGCCGTCACCTCGGCGATCGGGATGCGCGCCATGGCGTAGAACCACAGGGCGACGCCCCCGGTATGCGCCAGCCCGCGCCAGCCGAAGAGCGTCCATTGCCGGCGCGACAGGCGCGCGGCGCGCAGGCCCGGCACCAGCGGCAGCAGCAGGACCAGCCCCATGGTGTAGCGCAGAAAGGCCGCCTGCGGCGCCGGGATGCCCGGGCCCAGCCATTTGACCAGCGCGGTGACAGCGACGAAGCAGAAACCTGTGACGACCATCCAGGCCGCCCCGACCAGCGGGCGGGCGGGCGCGGCGGGCGCCGCGGCAGGGGGGCGGGCGTGATCGTCGGCGGGCATGGCGCCATCAAGCCGCAATGCCGAAGCTGCCGCAAGGGAAAGACAGGGCGGGAAGCGCATAGGAGGCATGCGCCCCGCGCAAGGATCGCCTAATGGCCCAGCAGCAGCCCCGCGGCGATGGCCCACATCACCGCGCCGATCACCAGGTCCAGGACGCGCCAAGCGCCGGGCCGCGCGAAGAGCGGCGCCAGCAGCCGCGCGCCGTAGCCGAGGGCGAAAAAGAAGGTGAAACTGGCGCAGATCGCCCCGGCGGCAAAGACCCAGGCCGGGTGGTACTGCGCCGAGATCGCGCCCAGCAGCACCACCGTGTCCAGGTAGACATGCGGGTTCAGCCAGGTCAGCGCGAGGCAGGTCGCCAGCGCCGCCCGCAGCGAGCCGCCCTGCCCGCCCGCCTCCAGCACCGCGCCGCCGCGCCAGGCGGACCAGAAGGCCCGCGCGCCATAGGCCAGCAGGAAGGCGGCGCCGCCCAGGCGCATCACCAGCCCCAGCGCCGGCATCGCCTCGACCAGCGCGCCGAAGCCCGCGACGCCGGCGGCGATCAACAGCGCGTCCGAGAGCGCGCAGCACAGGCAGATGGCGAAGACATGCGCCCGGCGCAGGCCGGCGCGCAGCACGAAGGCGTTTTGCGCGCCGATCGCCAGGATCAGCGAAAAGCCAAGGCCGAAGCCGCCGAGAAACGCCTGCATCCGCCTGCCTTCCGCCCTGCCCGTTGCGCTGCCCGGCCGCCGGACGTCAGAGCTGGGCCATGACCTCGTCGCTGGCCTCGAAGTTGGTGGTGACGCGCTGCACGTCGTCGTCATCCTCCAGCGCGTCGATCAGCTTCATCAGCTTCTGCATGCCCTCGAGATCAAGCTCGGTGGTGGTGGTGGGCTTCCAGACCAGCTTGGTCGACTCGCTTTCGCCCAGCTCGGCTTCCAGCGCGTTCGACACGTCGTTGAGGTCGGTATCGGCGCACCAGATCACATGCCCGTCCTCGGAGCTTTCGACATCCTCGGCGCCGGCCTCGATGGCGGCCATCATCACGGTGTCCGCATCCCCCGCCTCGGCCGGGTAGACGATCTCGCCCTTGCGCTCGAACATGAAGCCGACCGAGCCGGTCTCGCCGAGGTTGCCGCCGTTCTTGGTGAAGGTCGAGCGCACGTTGGAGGCGGTGCGGTTGCGGTTGTCGGTCATCGCCTCGACGATCACCGCCACGCCGTTCGGCCCGTAGCCCTCGTAGCGGATCTCCTCGTAGGCTTCGCCCTCGCCACCGGTGGCCTTCTTGATGGCGCGCTCGATGTTGTCCTTGGGCATCGACTGCGCCTTGGCTTCCTTCACCGCCAGCCGCAGGCGCGGGTTCTTCTCGGGATCGGGGTCGCCCATCTTGGCGGCGACGGTGATCTCCTTCGACAGTTTCGAAAACAGCTTCGATCGGGCGGCGTCCTGACGGCCCTTGCGGTGCTGGATGTTTGCCCATTTGGAATGGCCGGCCATCGGTCTCTCCGGAGTTTGTCATGGCATGGAAATGCGTTCGCGGCTCTATAGCCCGCGCCCGGCCGGCCTCGCAACCCGCTTGCATCGGCGACGCGGCTGGGATTGGCTGGCGCCAACGCCGGGGACAGGACATCCATGAGCCAGGACCAGATCATCCTTTTCAGCCTCTTTGCGGCTGTCTTCGCGCTGCTGCTCTGGGGGCGCTTCCGCTACGACCTGGTGGCCTTCGCCGCGCTGATGGCGGCGGTGGTGCTGGGGGTCGTGCCGCAGGAGGATGCCTTCAGCGGCTTCGGTCACCCGGCGACGCTGGTCGTGGCGCTGGTGCTGATCGTCTCGGCCGGGCTGGTGCGCTCGGGCGCGGTCTTCCTGATCACCCGCACGCTGGTCGACAGCACCCGGGGCCTGGGCGCGCATATCGCCATCATGGGCGGGATCGGCGGCGTGCTGTCGGCCTTCATGAACAACGTGGCGGCCCTGGCGCTGCTGATGCCGGTGGACGTGCAGACCGCCAAGAAGGCCGGCCGCCCGCCCGGGTCCAGCCTGATGCCGCTGAGCTTTGCCACCATCCTAGGCGGCATGGCGACGCTGATCGGCACGCCGCCCAACATCATCATCGCCTCCTTCCGCGAGCGCGCCCTGGGCGAGCCTTACCGGATGTTCGACTTCGCACCGGTGGGCGGCATCGCGGCGCTGGCGGGCATCGCCTTCGTCGCGCTGGTCGGCTGGCGGCTGATCCCGCGCCGCGAGGACCCGATCGTCGGCCCCGGCGAGCTGCAGGATTACATCGCCGAGCTGACCGTGCCCGAGGGCAGCGCCCAGGAAGGGCGCCGCCTGCACGAGCTTTACCCCGACGCCGACAAGGCCGAGGTCGCCATCCTGGGCCTGATCCGCGAGGGGCGCCGCCTCTACGGCACCGCCCGCAATGCGCGGCTGCGCGCCGGCGACGCGCTGGTGCTGCGCGCCGCGCCCGACGCGCTGGACGAGTTTCGCACCGCGCTGAACCTCGCCTTCTCCGACGAGCGGCGCGAGGAGTTGCTGCGCGCCGAGGGCGACGGGCTGCGCCTGGTCGAGGTCGTCGTGCCCGACAACGCCCGGCTGGTCGGCCGTACGGTGGCCAACATCGGGCTGGTCTGGCGGCACCGGACCATCGTCATGGGCATCAGCCGCGAGGGGCGGCACATCACCGGCACGCTGGGGCGCACGCAGATCCGCGCCGGGGACATCCTGTTGCTGCTGGCGCCCAAGGACAGCGCCAACGAGGTGGTCGAATGGCTTGGCGTCCTACCGCTGGCCGACCGCGGGCTGACCGTGACCGAGAACAGCAAGACCTGGGCCGCCATCGGCATCTTCGCCGCCGCGGTGCTGGCGGCCAGCGTCGGCTGGCTGTACCTGCCCATCGCGCTGGGGATCGTCGTCATTGCCTACGTGCTGCTGCGCGTGCTGCCCCTGTCGGAGCTTTACGACCACGTCGAATGGCCGGTGGTGGTGCTTCTGGGCTCGATGATCCCGCTGGGCGCGGCGCTGGAATCCTCGGGCGGAACGCAGCTGATCGCCGGCGCGCTGGTCGAGATGTCGGGCGGCCTGCCCGCCTGGGCGGTGCTGGCGCTGCTGATGGTGGTCACGATGACCCTGTCGGACGTGCTGAACAACACCGCCACCGCCATCGTCGCCGCGCCGATCGCGGTGCAGATGGCCCAGGCGCTGCAGGTCTCGCCCGATCCGTTCCTGATGGCGGTGGCGGTGGCGGCCTCGGCGGCCTTCCTCACCCCCATCGGGCACAAGAACAACACGCTGATCCTGGGCCCCGGCGGCTACCGCTTTGGGGATTACTGGCGCATGGGGCTGCCGCTGGAGGTGCTGATCTGCACCGTCTCGATCCCGGCGATCCTGCTGTTCTGGCCGCTGTGATCCGGCGCGCGGGCGCAGCGCCGTCCGTGCGCGCCGCCGCCCCGCGCGCAAAGACAGTTGCGGGCCGCGCGGCGCCCGCGTAGGGCTTTAGACATGAAGATCCTCTTTCTGGGCGATGTGATGGGGCGCGCCGGGCGCACCGCCATCCGCGAGCAACTGCCGAAGCTGCGGGCCGACTGGCGGCTCGACTTCGTGGTCGTCAACGGCGAGAACGCCTCGCACGGGGCGGGGCTGACCGCCGCCCACGCCAAGCTGCTGTTCGAGGCGGGGGCGGATTGCGTCACCCTGGGCGATCACGCCTTCGATCAGAAGGACATGATGCAGGCGATCGAGGCCGACAGCCGCATCCTGCGCCCGCTGAACTACGCCAAGGCGGCGCCGGGGCGCGGGCATCGCCTGTTCACCGACGGGCGCGGCCGCAAGGTGCTGGTGGCGCAGGTGCTGGGCCAGGTCTTCATGAAGCGCGCCTTCGACGATCCCTTCCACGCCGTCGACACGGTGCTGCGCGCCCACCCCCTGGGCGGGCAGGCGCAGGCGGTGATCCTGGACGTGCATTGCGAGGCGACCTCCGAAAAAATGGCGATGGGCCATTTCTGCGATGGCCGCGCCAGCCTGGTGGTCGGCACGCACACCCATGTGCCCACCGGCGACGCGCAGATCCTGCCGAACGGCACCGCCTACATGACCGACGCGGGCATGTGCGGCGACTACCTGAGCGTCATCGGCATGGACAAGGCCGAGCCGCTGCGCCGCTTCGTCACCGGCATGGGCAAGACGCGCTTCTCCCCCGCCGAGGGGCCCGCGACCCTGTCGGGCGTCTACGTGGAGACGGACGACCGCACCGGCCGCGCCGTCACCTGCCGGATGGTGCGCCAGGGCGGCCGCCTGCAGGAGGCCGCGCCGTGAACGCGGCCCGCAACCCGGGCGGGGCGCCGCGATGAGCTTCGACAACCTCGCCCTGATCGAGGCGGTGATCGCGCTGTCCGTGGTGGGGGGCATGTTCCTGCTCTTCGTGCGCGAGACCTACCCGACCGAGGTCGTCGCCCTGGGCGGCGCGGCCCTGCTGCTGGCGCTTGGCATCCTGCCCTACGAGCGCGCGCTGGCGGTCCTGTCCAACCCCGCGCCCTGGACCATCGCGGCGATGTTCATCGTCATGGGCGCGCTGGTGCGCACCGGGGCGCTGGACGCCTTCACCACCAAGGCCGACCGGGTGGCACAGAAAAGCCCGCGGCTCGCCATCGCGCTGATGATGGGCTTCGTCGTCATGGCCTCGGCGGTGGTGTCGAACACGCCCGTCGTCGTGGTGATGATCCCGGTCTTCGTGCAACTGGCCCGCACGCTGGAGCTTTCGGCCTCCAAGCTGCTGATCCCGCTGAGCTATGCCGCGATCATCGGCGGCATGCTGACGCTGATCGGCACCTCGACCAACCTGCTGGTCGACGGTGTCGCCCGCGCCCAGGGCCTGGCGCCCTTCACCATTTTCGAGGTCACGCCGCTGGGGATCGTCCTGGTGATCTGGGGGATGGTCTACCTGCGCTTCGTCGCGCCGCTGCTGCTGCCCGACCGCGCCAGCATGGCCAGCATGCTGGGCGATCAGAAAAGCCGGATGAAGTTCTTCACCGAGGCGGTGATCCCGCCCGACAGCAACCTGATCGGCCGGCAGGTCACCGGGGTGCAGCTCTTCAAGCGCGAGGGCGTGCGGCTGATCGACGTGATCCGCGGCGACACTTCGCTGCGCCGCAACCTCGAGGACGTGACGCTGCAGGTGGGCGACCGCGTGGTGCTGCGCACGCAGATGACCGAACTGCTGAGCCTGCAGCGCAACAAGTCGCTGAAGCGCGTCGACCAGGTCTCGACGGTGGAGACGCAGACGGTGGAGGTGCTGATCACCCCGGGCTGCAAGATGGTCGGCCGCAGCCTGGGCGCGCTGCGCCTGCGCCGCCGCTTCGGCGTCTACCCGCTGGCGGTGCATAGGCGAAACCAGAACATTGGCCGCCAGCTGGACGAGCTGGTCGTGCGGGTCGGCGACACGCTGCTTCTGGAAGGCGCGCCGGAGGATATCCAGCGCCTCGCGGTGGAGATGGGGCTGGTCGATGTCTCGCGCCCCCGCGCCCGGGCCTTCCGCCGCGGCCATGCGCCGGTGGCGCTGGCGGCGCTGGCGGGGATCGTGGGCCTGGCGGCCCTGGGCGTCGCGCCGATCTTCGCGCTGGCGGTGGTCGCCGTGGCGGTGGTGCTGCTGACCCGCTGCATCGACGCGGACGAGGCGTTCTCTTTCATCGACGGGCGCCTTCTGGCGCTGATCTTCGCCATGCTGGCGATCGGGGCGGCGCTGGAAAGCTCCGGCGCGGTGGCCCTGGTGGTCGAGGCCGTGGCCCCTGCCCTGTCGCAACTGCCGCCGCCGCTGATCCTGTGGTGCGTCTACATGCTGACCAGCGTGCTGACCGAGCTGGTGTCGAACAACGCCGTCGCGGTGGTGGTCACCCCCATCGCCATCGGCCTGGCCGAGGCGCTGGGTTTCGACGCGCGCCCGCTGGTGGTGGCGGTGATGGTCGCCGCCTCGGCCAGTTTCGCCACGCCAATCGGCTACCAGACCAACACCCTGGTCTATGGCCCCGGCGGCTACCGCTTCACCGATTTCATGCGCGTCGGGATTCCGCTGAACCTCAGCATCGGCATCATCTCCGCGCTGGTGATCCCGCTGCTTTGGCCGTTGTGAGGGCCGGCGCCTTCAGGGGGTGATGATCCCCGCCTCGGTAACTATCAGGTCCAGCGGCTGGTCCGTTTCCTCCAGCGGCAGGTCGGGCATCTCCTGCGCAGCATAGGCGAAACCGATGGCCAGGACCGGGCCGTGGGCGCGCAGGGCGGCCAGCGTCCGGTCGTAGAAGCCGCCCCCGTAGCCCAGGCGGCCGCCGCCGCGGGTGAAGGCCAGAAGCGGCACGATCAGGATCTGCGGGACCATCACGGCCCCGCCCACCGGGACCTCGACGCCAAAGGGGCCGGCCTCCAGCGCGCAGCCGGGGCTCCAGGCGCGGAACTCCAGCGGTGCGCCCTTCCGGCGGATCACCGGCACGCCCACGGGGCCGTGGGCGGCGGCTTCCTCCA
>JBPEXR010000464.1:0-4215 GCA_052031355.1 Paracoccaceae bacterium | reverse complement strand
TGGGCCAAGACCGGCCAGTCGATCCTCTGATCGCCCGCCGCCCGGGCCCCGGCCCCGGCCTGTTCCCCCCGCCCGGCGCCGCCGCGGCGGGGGTTTTCGTATCCGCCGGTGGCCTGTCCGGGCGGCGCCGCGGGGCCTGCGCAAAATTCCCCCCTGGCGGGCAGAAAAGGGAAGAAATCGCCCCGCCGCTCTGCTACAAAGACGCAAAAACAGGTATGAGCATGACGAGCAGCCCCAAGATAGACGATACGCTGCGTGCCAAGATCATGGCGCAGCCCGAAACCATCCTGGACGATCAGGACCTGATGCGGGCGCTGATCGCGGCCAACGAGGCGGCCATGGGCGGCAATATCGTCGATCTGCGCGGCATCGCGATGAGTCGCCTCGAATCCCGCCTGGACCGGCTGGAGGATACGCACCGCTCCGTCATCGCCGCCGCTTACGAGAACCTCGCCGGGACCAACCAGGTGCACCGCGCCGTGCTGCGCATGCTCGACCCGGTGGAGTTCGACGATTTCCTCGCCAACCTCGGCACCGAAGTGGCGCAGATCCTGCGCGTCGACCGGGTGAAGCTGGTGCTCGAATCCGAACAGGCCGAGAGCGACCCCAGCGCGCGGCGCCTTGGCGGCGTGCTGACCATCGCCCGCCCCGGCTTCGTCGAAGGGTACCTGACCGCGGGCCGCTCCGGCGGCGGGCGGCAGGTAACGCTGCGCCAGGTGCAGACCGGCTCGGCGCTGCTTTACGGCGACAAGGCGGACTGGATCCGCTCGGAGGCGTGCCTGAAGCTCGACCTCGGGGAGAACTGCCTGCCCGGCCTGCTGGTGCTGGGGGCGGAGGATCCGCACCAGTTCACGCCGCAGCAGGGCACCGACCTTCTGTCCTTCTTCGCCGGCGTCTTCGAACGCGCCCTGCGGCGCTGGCTGGCGTGAGCCTGCTTTCTCCGGCCGCCGCCACGGCGCTGGAGAACTGGCTGACGCACCAGCGCGCCCTCAAGGGCGCCTCCGAGAACACGCTGACGGCCTATGGCGCCGACGTGCGCGCCTTCCTGACCTTCATGGCGGCGCACCACGGCGGCGCCCAGGGGCTGGCGGCGCTGGCGCGGATCACCGTCGCCGACATGCGCGCCTTCATGGCCGCCGAACGGGCCGGCGGGCTGGGGCCACGTTCGCTGGCGCGGCGGCTATCGGCGGTCAAGACCTTCTACCGCTGGCTGGCGGACCGCGAGGGGTTCGACCCTACGGCGGTCCTCTCGGCCCGTGCGCCGCGCTTTCCCGCCCGCCTGCCCCGCCCGCTGGACCCGCCGGCGGCCCGCGCCGTGATGGACCGGGTCGAGGCGCAGGCCCGCCTGCCCTGGGTGGCGGCGCGCGACACGGCGGTGCTGACGCTGCTCTACGGCTGCGGGCTGCGCATCTCCGAGGCGCTGGGCCTGCGCGGCGGCGACGCGCCGCTGGGCGAGGTGCTGCGCATCCGCGGCAAGGGCGGCAAGGAGCGCGAGCTGCCCGTCCTGCCCGCCGCCCGCGACGCGGTGGAGGCGTATCGCCGCGCCTGCCCCCATGCCATCACCGCGGCGGGCCCGCTGTTCCTGGGCCAGCGCGGCGGCGCCCTGAACCCGCGGCTGGTGCAATCGGCCATGGCGCAGGCGCGCATGGCCCTGGGCCTGCCCTCCAGCGCCACGCCGCACGCGATGCGCCATTCCTTCGCCACCCACCTGTTGGCGGCCGGCGGCGACCTGCGCGCCATCCAGGAGCTTCTGGGCCACGCCTCGCTCAGCACGACGCAGGCCTATACCGCCGTCGACAGCGCCCGCCTGATGGAGGTTTACGCCGCTGCCCACCCCAAGGCGCGCGACTGACCCCCAAGGCCCAAGGCAGCCTCCCGGGCCCGCGCAACCGGGGCGATTGCACCGTTGCCGCTTTTCCGGCAAGAGGGGGCATGACCTTGAACACCCAGGCCCTGCTCGTTCACCTATTCACCGCCACGGGGGCCGTTTTCGCCATGCTGGCGATGCTGGCCGCCGCCGAAGGCAACTGGCCGCTGATGTACCTGTGGCTGGTGGTCGCCTTCTTCGTCGACGGCCTCGACGGCCCGCTGGCCCGGCGCTACGACGTGAAGACCAACGCGCCCCGCTTCGACGGGGTGCTGCTGGACCTGATCATCGACTACCTCACCTATGTCTTCATCCCGGCCTTCGCCCTCTTCAAGTCCGGGCTGCTGCCCGACTGGACCGGCTGGGTGGCGATCATCCTGATCTGCTACGCCTCGGCGATGTACTTCTGCGACAGCCGCATGAAGACCGACGACAACAGCTTCCACGGGTTCCCGGGCTGCTGGAACATGGTGGTCATCGTCATGTTCGCGGTCGAGCCGAATTTCTGGGTGATCCTCGGCCTCGTCTCGGTGCTGGCGGTGGCGATGTTCCTGCCGCTGAAGTTCATCCACCCGGTGCGCACCCGGCGCTGGCGCGCGGTCTCGCTGCCCATGGCGCTGGCCTGGACCTTCTTCGCCGGCTGGGCCGCCTGGGTCGAGTTCGACCCCGAAAGCTGGGCGCGCAGCGGGCTGGTCATCACCTCGGTCTACCTGCTGTTCGCAGGGCCCGCGCAGCAGCTGATCCCGCAGCGCAAGGCCCAGGCCCAGCGCGGTTAGGGTGGGCAGTTAAGGCGGGCCGGCGCGCCTCACGCTTTCAGGCGATAGCCCTTCGCGAACATCCGCCAGGCGGCCAGGCAGATCACCAGCGTGGTCGCGGCGCAGATCGCCAGGCTCAGCACCGGGTCGGCGTCCGAGCGGCCGATCACCCCGAAGCGGGTCCCGTCGATCAGGTAGAAGAACGGGTTCACCTTGGTGAACTCGTACATCCCCGGCGGCAGGGCGCTGACCGAATAGAAGGTGCCCGAGAGGAAGGCCATCGGGGTGATCAGGAAGTTGGTGATCGCCGCCATCTGGTCGAACTTCGCCGCGAAGATCCCGGCGATCATCCCCAGCCCGCCCAGCAGGGCCGAACCCAGCACCACGAAGACCAGCGCCCAGAGGGGATGCGCCACGCCGATCCCCAGGAACAGCAGCAGGCCCAGCGCGATGCCGATGGCCACGAACAGCCCCCGCCCCACCGCGCCGGCCAGGTAGCCCAGCACCAGCTCGCCCGGCGACAGCGGCGGCATCAGCGTGTCGACGATATTGCCCTGCACCTTCGAGATCATGATCGAGGAGGACGTATTGGCGAAGGCGTTCTGGATCACCGTCATCATCAGGATGCCCGGGGCGATGAAGGTGGTGAAGGGCACGCCCATCACGTCGCCGCGCCGCGGGCCGATGGCGATCGAGAAGATCACCAGGAACAGCGCCGCCGTCACCAGCGGCGCCAGCAGCGTCTGTGTCCAGACCGACAGGAAGCGCATCACCTCGCGCGCCGCCAGCGTGTAGAGCCCCAGCCAGTTGACCCGGCCGAAGCGCCGGTCCCCCATGTCGAACTCGATCCGTTCTGCCTCGCCTGCCATCCTGCGCCCCCGGGGTTACGTTCGCTGCGCCTTGTAACTCAGCCACGAGTGATTAGAATAGCCCGGCAGACGGAATTTTAAGGGCGGCCCGATCGCGAGGCCGCTTTTTGCGTAAGGAAGTGCGATGTCCTGGACCGATGAACGCGTCGAACTCTTGAAGAAAATGTGGAGCGAGGGACAATCGGCGAGCCAGATCGCCAAGGAGCTGGGCGGCGTGACCCGCAACGCCGTGATCGGCAAGGTGCATCGCCTGGGCCTGTCGAACCGCACCGGCGCGGCCCCCGCGGCCAGCCCCAAGCCCGAGGCCAAGCCGAAGGCCGCCAAGCCCGCGCCCGCCGCCAAGGCCAAGCCCGCCGCCCCCGCCCCCGAGGCCGAGGAAGCGCCCGCCGCCGCCGCGCCCGCCCAGCCCGAGCCGCGCCCGCAGCCCGGCCCCGCCGCGCGCAAGATCATCCCCGCCGGCCAGCCGCTGCCGCCGCAGCCCTCGGCGAACGAGATCAGCCCCGAGGCCCTCGCCAAGGTCTCGGAGATCGAGAAGAAGGCCAAGAAGCTCTCGCTCATGGACCTGACGGAGCGGACCTGCAAATGGCCCGTCGGCGATCCCGCGACCGAGGATTTCTGGTTCTGCGGCCTGCCCGTGCAGTCCGGCAAACCCTATTGCGAGGCGCATGTGGGCGTGGCCTTCCAGCCCATGTCCTCGCGCCGCGACCGCCGCCGCTAAGCGCCG